>DUGU01000298.1 GCA_013331215.1 Methanoregulaceae archaeon | reverse complement strand
CCGCCTCGGCGGCGACGACTTCGACCAGAAGATCGTCGAATATCTGGTGGATGAATTCAGGAAGTCCTCGGGGATCGACCTGAAGAACGACCTGATCGCGATGCAACGCCTCCGGGACGCGGCCGAGAACGCGAAGATCGAGCTCTCGACGGTCCAGAAGACGACCGTCAACCTGCCGTACATCACGACCGACGCCTCGGGCCCGAAGTTCCTCGACATCGACCTATCGCGGGCGAAGTTCGAGCAGCTCGTGGGCGGGCTCGTCGAGTCCACGGTCGGACCGGTGAAGCAGGCACTCGCGGACGCGAAGCTCTCGCCCGGCCAGATCGACCACGTGCTCCTCGTCGGGGGCCAGACGCGGACGCCGCTCGTCCAGGAGACGGTGAAGCGGCTCATGGCCAAGGACCCCGACAAGAGCGTCAACCCCGACGAGGTNNCGCTCACGCTCGGGATCGAGACCCTCGGCGGGATTGCGACCAAGCTGATCGAGCGGAATACGACCATCCCGACCCGGAAGTCGCAGATCTTCTCGACCGCGGCCGACGGGCAGACCTCGGTCGAGATCCACGTTGTCCAGGGCGAGCGCGCGCTGGCCAAGGACAACTTCACACTCGGCAAGTTCCAGCTGACGGGTATCCCGCCCGCGCCGCGGGGCATCCCGCAGATCGAGGTCACCTTCGACATCGACTCGAACGGGATCATCCACGTCTCGGCAAAGGACCTAGGCACGGGCAACGAGCAGGCGATCTCGATCAAAGGCTCGAAGCGGCTGAACGAGAACGAGATCAAGAAGATGGTCGACGACGCCAAGGCCTTCGAGTCCGAGGACACGAAGAAGAAGGAGGAGATCGAGATCCGGAACCAGGCCGACACCGCGGTCTTCTCGGCCGAGCGGATGCTCAAGGAGAACGGCGACAAGCTCGAGGCCGCAGACCGGGCGAAGGTCGAGGAGGCCGTGGACCGCCTCAGGAAGGCGCTCGGGGACGACGACCTCGAGGGGATGAAGCGCGAGATGGAGTCCCTCTCCGAGGCGCTCTACGCTGCGACGACCAAGCTCTACCAGAAGGTCCAGACCGAGGCGGCCGCGTCCCAGCAGCCGGGAGAGGCCGGCGCCGAGGCCAAGGACGAGACCGTCGTCGACGCGGACTTCAACGTCAAGGAGTAGGGGCGCGTAGCGGATGGCCGCCCGAGACTACTACGAACGCCTGGGGATCCCCCGGACAGCGGACGAGAAGGAGATCAGGAAGGCGTACAGGAACCTCGCGCGGCAGTACCACCCCGACGTCTGCAAGGAGCCCGGCGCCGAGGAGCGGTTCAAGGAGATCAACGAGGCCTACGCCACCCTCTCCGACGCCGAGAAGCGGGCCCAGTACGACCGGATGGGCCACGAGACGTTCACCAACGCCTCGAAGGGAAGCTACGCCGGCGGAGGCGGGTTCGAGGGCGGTTTCTCCTCCGACTTCTCGGGCTTCGGCGACATCTTCGATGCGTTCTTCGGCGGCGGTGCGCGGGGGCAGGCCTCCCGCGGGCCGCAACGCGGCGCGGACCTGCTCATGCGGATCCAGGTTCCGCTCGAGGAGGCCGTTGCCGGGGTCGAGCGGGAGGTGGAGGTCTTGCACACCGAGCCCTGCGCTGCCTGCGACGGCACGGGGAGCGAGACGAAGACCATCACCACCTGTCCCCAGTGCGGCGGCACGGGCCAGGTCCGGCAGGCGAGCCAGACCATCTTCGGCCAGTTCGTCCGGATGTCGTCCTGCCCCCGGTGCGGGGGTCGGGGCCGGATCCCGGAGAAGCCGTGCCGGACCTGCGGCGGCGCCGGCACCCAGCGGGTGCGGCGGACGGTCACTGTCCGGATCCCCGCTGGGATAGAACACGGAATGCGCCTCCGTGTCGAAGGCTACGGCGAGGCGGGAGATTACGGCGCCCCGAACGGCGACCTGTATATCGAGGTCCACGTCCTGCCCCACGAGCGGTTCGTCCGGCTCGGCGACAACCTCGAGACCGTGATCGAGGTCTCGCCGGCGCAGGCCGTGCTCGGATCGACGGTCGAGGTCAAGACGATCGACGGGCGCACGGTCGAGCTGAAAGTGCCGTCCGGCGTGCAGCACAACACGGCGCTCCGGATTCCCGGCGAAGGCGTCAGGCGCCGCGGGCGGCCGGGCGATCTGCTTGTCCGGGTCCGGATCGCGGTTCCCCGACGCCTCTCGGACGAGGAGAGAGAGCACTACACCCGGATCCTCGAGCTCGAGGGCAAAGCCGGGTCGCATGCCGAGAAGAAGGGCGGAGGGATCCTCTCGGACCTCTTCGGCGGCAAGAAGAAGTAAGCCCTCCGGATCATCTCTTTTTAGCCTGCCGCTCACCGGCACGCTCCGCGCCGGCACATGCACCCGACAGGTCGATTGCGCAATCAGAGATCGGGTGGATTCGCCCGAGTCGCTCCACCCTCGGCAACAGGATGCCGGAGAGGCGCTATCGCCTGGAAGATCACGAACAGGATCGAGATAGCGAACAGGACAAGCAGCACCTCCGAGAATTGCCTGGCGCCCCCGGTCGTCATCCTGATCGTGACGCTCGAATCGATGAAGAGGTACCCGAGGTACGCGGCCGTCATCACTCCCGTCAACCTGGTACGGTGAGCGTATCGAATGATCAGGCATGCGAGCACGAGCGCTCCTACGGCCTTGACGATGAGATACAGGGAGGCCGGCGAGCCGTCCAGCTTCGTGCCGAAGAACCAATCTTCCGCGTTGATCATCCCGACGAAGGCGAACATCGCCGCAACGAGCAGCAGAACAAGAAGGAGTACGCCCGTCACCACGGCGGTGACGGGCTCGAGAGCTCGAAAATCTCTCATGACGGACATCCCGCGAATCGGCCGTTCTGTCGGAGCACAGCACGTGGCATGTGCTCCGACGGGGGCCGGTGTCGGCGAATCGGGGTCCGAAGGGTCATCCCCTCATGACCGAGCCGGGCGCCTCGGTCACACAGGAGATCGCGTCCGCGATCGCTGGCAGGAGCTCGGCCGGGATTCCCATCACCATCTCCTGCGGCTCTATGCCCGAGAACTTCCTCGAGCCGTCGCATCCGAGCGAGAAGTTGGGCCGGCCGGAGAGGAAGGTCTGCGCCGTCGCGTCCGCGCAGACCGACTGGATCCCGGCGAAATTGGCCTCGAGCCGCCCGCCCTGGTCGTGGAGCGCGGCCTGGGCGAGCTTGAGCATCGCGAGGGGCGTGGTCACGATCAGGACGATCTCGGGAGCGAACGGGGCCGCCTCGAGCGGCGCGTACATCGTCGCGTAGGTCTCGCCCGGCGTGAGGTGGGGGATCCGATCGATCGTGCGGCGGCATGCCGCACGGGACCCGAACTTGCCGAGCTTGTAGTAGAAGTCGCCGGTCTTGAGGGACTCGGTGAGCGGCCGGAGACCGAGGGACCAGGCCCCGCCGTTGCAGAGGTGCTTCTCGGACGGCGCGAAGAAGACCTTCCCCTCATTCCGGGCCATCGCGATCATCTTGCAGTGCCGGAGGGTCTCGGGGGCTTCCTCCATCCCCTCGGGGATCTCCTCCTTCGTGTGCGTGAACCGGAACGCGACAGGCGATCCCTGGAGACCGAGGTAGGTTTTCAGGGTCTCCGCGATCGCAGCGTAGTCACAAGTAGTCTCGGCCATTCGAATTCACCGTGGGCAACAACTTGTCGCTCGCCCGGATAAATCCGCCGATCAGAGCCGCCGCAACTTGCGGTCGACCTTCTCGAAGAAGTTGCGCCCGACGTCGACGAAGAGCGCGGGTTCTGTCGAACGCTCGACCCGGAGCAGGGCCTGCTGATCGAGTTCGAACTGGGCCTGCCCGTCGATGACGAGGTGGGCCGGCTTCGAGGACTCCAGCCCTAGCTCGACCGTGCGGTCGCTCGAGATGAGGTGGGGGCGCGACGAGAGCATATACGGCGCCAGAGGCACGAGCAGGAACCCCTCGATCCGCGGGTCGACGAGCGGGCCGCCAGCAGACATCGCGTACGCGGTCGAGCCGGTCGGCGTCGAGACGAGGAGCCCATCCGCACGGAACTGCTCGGAGCGGACACCGTCGATCAGGACCGAGAACCGGAGCATCTTTGCAGGCCGGCTGGTCACGATCACCGCCTCGTTCAGAGCGGTGCCGATCACGGATCCGTCGACCGAGATCGCGATCCGCATCCGGGGCTCGACCGCGAACCCGCCGACGAACCCGTCGAGGAATGCCGGTGCCTCGGCCGGCTCGAGGTCGGCCAGGAACCCGACTTCACCGTAGTTGACGCCGAGGATCGGGCGCTGCCGGCCCATCTCGTGGACTGCCAGCAGGATCGTACCGTCGCCGCCAACGCAGACGACTGCGTCCGCGTCGGTCGAGGCGATCGGCTCGCCCGGACGGCAGAGAGCGGCGCCGGTGCCGGCATCGAACGCGACCGGAACGCCGCGCTCGCCGAGCCGATCGGCAAGGTCGCGCGTCAACTCGAGGGCCGCCGGCATATCGATCCGAGAGCGGAAGAGAATCTTCATGGCTCAGCGCAGGTACTCGACCACCTTGCGGTGGAGCGGGCCGTTGGTCGCGACGAGGCAGCGGCCGATGCGGACTTCGTCGGGAAACCGGAGGTCGCCGCCGTCGCGATCGGTCACGATCCCGCCGGCCTCCGTGCAGACCAGGATCCCGGCGGCCGCGTCGGTCACGCGGAGCGTGCCGCGGAGGTCGATGAACCCGTCGAGCCGACCGGCGCCGACGTAGCAGAGCTCGAGGGCCGAGGCCCCGAGCAAACGCCAGCGCCGGATGGTCCGGCCGAGGTCCATCACGTTCGCCGGATCGAACTTGCGGCCGTAGATCGACATGGCCGACTCTTCGAGGAAGGAGGTCGGCGAGGTCGCGATCGGCCGGCCGTTCAGGCACGCACCCCGGCCCCGCTCGGCCGTGAAGGTCTCGCGGTTCGCGAGGTCCCGGACGAAGGCGCGGATCACCTCGCCCTTCTCTGCGTAGGCGATCGAGAGGGCGTAGAAAGGTATCCCGGCGAGCGCGTTGTAGGTCCCGTCGATCGGGTCGAGGAAGATCGTGCCGGTCTCGCCGCCGATCTCGACGCGGCCGCACTCCTCGGAGATCAGGGTTCTGCAGAGGCGGTACTCGCGCAGGAGCGCGACCACGGTGTCCTCGGCGACCTGGTCCAGCAGTTTGGTCTCCGACTGCGCCGCGCCGATACCCACGATCTCGCCTCCCTCCGCCGTGTTCACGAGCGGCAGGGCGGCCTCTTCGACTGCGGCCGCGATCTCCCGACATGCCTCCGCGAACTCCATCATTCCCACGAAAGGCGCCGTCGTCACGGGCCCCGATCGGCCTGAACCGGCCGACCGGGGCTGCGCAAGGGTGGAGCGGCGCCTCCGAGTCATTTATGTAGCCCAATCAAGATAAATTACTACTGCATTCTCGCAGACGGTGGTTGTTTTTCAATGAAGGAACAGACGGAAGTCGGCAAGCTCAAGGAGGGGCGGTACGTCGTGGTCGACGAGGAGCCCAGCAAGATCCTCTCGATCTCGATCTCGAAGCCGGGAAAGCACGGTGCGGCCAAGGCCCGGCTCGACGTGATGGGCATCTTCGACGGGGTCAAACGCTCGATTGTCCAGCCCGTCTCGGCCAAGGCCTACGTGCCGATCGTCGAGCGGAAATCTGCGCAGGTCCTCTCGATCTCGGGCACGACCGCGCAGATGATGGACATGAAGGACTTCACGAACTTCGAGATCGAGATTCCGCCCGAGAAGCAGGGCGACGTCGAGACGGGCAAGGAGCTCATGTACATCGAGTCCATGGGTAAGCGCAAGCTCG
The DNA here is from genome assembly GCA_013331215.1 of Methanoregulaceae archaeon. Lineage (GTDB taxonomy): Archaea > Halobacteriota > Methanomicrobia > Methanomicrobiales > Methanospirillaceae > UBA288 > UBA288 sp11384u. The sequence continues at coordinate 1,669 of DUGU01000298.1, read as the reverse complement.
ACTGAGCCGGTGTCCGGCCGTTCCGTCGTTCCGGCGGAGAAAGTTCGATATGGACCGCGTCATATCTGAAAGGGTATGCCCGAGGTCCAGAGTTATCGTTTCGCCGACGCGCTGGCCAGTTACGAAGACGCCCGATACGTGATCCTCGGCGTCCCGTTCGACAATACCACGTCGTACCGTCCCGGCGCCCGGCTCGGCCCCAGGGCGATCCGGGAGGTCACCTACAATTTTGAGCCGTACATCCCGGCCTTCGACCTCGACATGGACCAGGTCCCGCTCCACGACCTCGGCGATCTCGAGGTGCCTGTCGTGCCCGAGGGGATGGTGTCGCAGGTCGAGGAGGCCGTGGCCGAACTTGTGCGCGACGGGAAGTTCCCGGTGCTGCTCGGCGGCGAGCACACGCTCACCGTCGGGGCGGCCCGCGCGGTCAAACCGGAGTGGTATATCGTGCTCGACGCGCACCTCGACCTCCGGAGCGAGTACCGCGGCGCCCGGTACAACCACGGATGCACGAACCGGATCGTATACGAGGAGACGACGAAGAACGTCGCGATCATCGGGGCCCGCTCGGGCGACCGCGAGCAGTTCGAGTTCGCCAGAGACCTGCTCTGCATCACCGCGGACGAGGTCCGCAAGGCCGGGGTCCACGCGGTCCTGGACGACGTGACGGCCGCGATCGGGTGCCGTTCGGTCTACCTCTCGGTCGACGCGGACGTGATCGACTGTTGCCTGACCCCGGGCCTCGGCACGCCAGAGCCGTTCGGTCTTTCGCACTACGACATCCGGGCCGCAGTGGAGCGGCTCGCGCCGCTCTCGNNCAGACCGCGGCTGTCGCGGCCGAGCTGGTCCGACTCTTCGTCGCGGCCCACTGGTCGAGCCACGGCCGGGGCCGGTGAGATATCCTTATTAGCCCGGCCCGCACAGGGGAGGCGATCACCATGGGGTTTTACCAGATTGCCTACGAGGTCGAAGGTTTCACAGTCGGGCAGCTCAGGGAGATGCTTTCCGGGCTCGAGGATACCTGCCTGCTCCTGCCGGTCTCGACAGAATCGCCGTTCTCGGACGACGTCCGGTACATCCGGGTCATGCGGGAGGGGGAGAGCGGGATCTTCGAGCCGATCGGGATCCTTGCGCCCGAGAACGACCGGATGATCACCCAGGAGGAGCTCGAGGGGGAGTTCGAGCACGACGAGGGGTGCGGCTGCGACGAGTGCCAGTAGACCGGCCTCGATCAATCCCTCTTCTCGCCGATAACGCCATGCACTCCCCGGAGCGGATGCTCGCGATGCCGTCGCGAGTTCCTCTACCGGGCCGGGGGCCACAGCGGGAGACGGCAACCCTGTCCACGGTTTCCTTCATTCCGTCGCGCCGCGGCCCTCGACGAGCACGGCTGCGGCGGTTGCGACATCGACCTGTGTCCCCACTTCCGCGAGGACACGGCGGCCTCTCCCTTACCGTTGGACAAAGGGAATTCGACCGACTCGTTCTCTTTCGCAATGCTCAAATCATCGCAAGGCGTCTGATCGGTGATGACCCCCGACGACCTGGAGAGACGGGCGCTCGCGCTCCACGAAACCGGCCCCGGCAAGCTCGAGGTGCGGCCGACCGTTCCGCTCGAGACCCGCGAGGATCTCGCGCTCGCCTACACCCCCGGGGTGGCTGCCGTCTG
>DUGU01000285.1 GCA_013331215.1 Methanoregulaceae archaeon | reverse complement strand
CCGAGCTGACCGCCCGGGATCCGGGCGCCTTTGCCGGCGACCCGATGATCGTCGAGGTCAAGGAAGCCGGCGGCGCCGGCGTCGAGCTGGCCGCCGCATCGGCGAATCCCCAGTTTCTCGAGATCGAGCGGCGCCTCGACAGCATCGAGAAGAAGATCGAGTTCGCGGATGCCGAGATCGCCCAGCGTGTCGGCCGCAAGGTCGGACGCGATATCGGGATCCTCTACGGCCTCGTGGCGGGTCTGCTGGTGTTCATCATCATCAGCATCCTGCTGCCGAAGCTGGCCCTGCTGATGCAATAACTATGGAGGTGTGAGAAACCATGTTCAGGTTTGAGAAGGAACAGAGTGTCTGGGATTTCAACGGCACCAAGATCGGAGGCCAGCCCGGCGAGTATCCGACCGTGCTCGGCGCTTCGATCTTCTACAACAAGCACGAGATTGTGAAGAACGACCACACGGGTGAGATCGACAAGGACACGGCAGAGGGGCTCTGGAACCGCTGCCTCGAGGTGGGCGACATCACCGGTATCCCGTTCTTCATCCAGATCATCGGCGAGTACGGTGAGGCGTTCGAGAGCTACATCGACTGGTTCACATCGATCGACAACAAGACGGCGTTCCTGATGGACTCGTCGGCTCCAACCGCCCTGGCCCATGCGACCAGGTACGTCACCGAGGTCGGCGTCGCGGACCGCGCGATCTACAACTCGATCAACGGCTCGATCGCGCAGGAGAACATCGATGTGATCGCCGCGTCGGACGTGACCTCCGCGATCGTGCTCGCGTTCAACCCGGCCGACCCGTCGGTCGCCGGTCGCCAGAAGGTGCTGAACGAGGGCGGCGTGGCCGGCCAGGAGAAGGGCATGATCCAGATCGCCGAGGAGTGCGGGATCACGCGCCCGATCCTCGACACGGCCGCGACGCCCCTCGGGCNNCACGGCTACCCCACGGGCGGCGCGTACCACAACATGACGGTCTCGTGGACCTGGCTCAAGCGGTGGAAGGGCACGAAGAAGAACCCATCCCAGCAGGCAGCGACGCTGGAGGGCAAGGACAACGTCAAGGCCCAGCTCCTGCACCACTACCTGGGCGGCATGGACGGCATGCTCCAGGCCGCATGGTCGGCCCCCGACATCGGCTGCAACATGATGGCGTCCACGCTCGGCGCCGACCTGATCATGTTCGGGCCGATCGAGAACGTGGAGGCCATGATCACGGCCCAGGCCTACGCCGATATCGTAATCCTCGAGGCCGCGCGCGACCTCGGGGTCGACGTCAAGGCCGAGGACCACCCGATCTTCAAGCTCATCTGAGCCCCAACCCACATTCTTTTCTCTTTTTCACCGCTTCACTACGGTTAATACCGATCCCCGCCCAATGGATCTGGTCACACATGAAGGCGGTGCTGGGGCTCGAGGACGGCACCTCGATGGTCGGAGAAGGTTTCGGGGTCGAGGGCGAGACGGCGGGCGAACTCGTCTTCACGACCCAGATGACGGGATACATGGAGGCACTGACCGACGCGAGTTATGCCGGGCAGATCCTGATGTTCACGTTCCCGCAGATCGGAAACTACGGCGTTGACGAGAAGAACTTTCAATCCACGGAGGTGAAGGCGCTCGCCTGCGTCACGCGGGAGGTGGCGACCGTTCCCGAGGCGAACGAGCCGATGGGGCGGTACTTCCGCGATCACGGGCTCCTCGGGGTCACCGGCATCGATACGCGGGCGCTCACGATCCGCACCCGGCAGCACGGCACCCTGCGGGCCGCGCTGGTTTGCGGCGACGATGCGTCGGCAGAGCACGCGGTCGAGCGAGCTCGCGCCGTTCCGCCGATCACCGAGCAGGACCTGATCCCGCTCGTCTCGACCGCCGAGCCCTATCACGTGCCGGGCGGCGGGAAGCGCGTGGCCGTGATCGATCTCGGTGTCAAGAAGAATATGGTGATCAGCCTCTTCCGGCGCGGCGCCGACATCGGCGTCTTCCCCCACGACACCCGCTCGGACGTGATCGAGGCCTGGAACCCCGACGCCCTCTTCATCACGAACGGGCCGGGCGACCCCGTCCGCGCGACCGCCGCGATCCAATGTATCCGGGACCTGATCGGCAGAATGCCGGTCTACGGGATCTGCATGGGCAACCAGCTCACGGCCCTCGCGCTCGGGGCCACGACCCACAAGATGAAGTTCGGCCACCGGGGCTCGAACCAGCCCGTACGGTTCTCGGACGGACAGATCTTCATCACAACCCAGAACCACGGGTTCGTCGTCGACTGCGAGAGCCTGCCCGAGGGCGCGAACGCCTGCTACACGAACCTGAACGACGGCACGGTCGAGGGGTTCGAAGTCCCCGATCTCGGTATACACTGCGTCCAGTTCCATCCCGAGGCCCATGGCGGACCGCGCGATACCGAGAGCCACTTCTTCGATAGGATGATGCGGAGCATCTGAATGCCGAAACGGACCGACATCAAGAGAGTCCTGCTGATCGGCTCGGGCCCGATCCAGATCGGTCAGGCCGCCGAATTCGA
>DUGU01000014.1:4465-18229 GCA_013331215.1 Methanoregulaceae archaeon | reverse complement strand
TTCCACCGCCCATTCGACCAGGCGGTCGAGGTCGAGCCGGGCCGTGATCCTATCCGCGATCGCCCGGCTCCCGTATCCGCTGACCCGGACGACGAGGAGGTCGGCGAGCCGACCCCATTCTTCCCGGGGATGGGCCTGCTTCCAGAACTCTTCGCCGAGCCCGAGGCCGTAATCGTCGCGCAGATCGGCCTCGACGGCGAAGAGCATCTGTTCGTGAACGGGGAGAGAGGAGCGGGGGAGGGCCTCGAAGACCACGTCGAAGCACCCGATCAGTCCATCGGCGCTCTCTCCCTCTTCATCGCCCTGTTCGATCAGTTCAATCCCCTTCTCCTGGAGGATGCGCCCCAGGCCGACCACCTCATCCGGGTGTCCCCGTTCGAGCAGGGACCTGAGCCGTCGCTCCACGTCGGAGAGATCTGAGGTCGGGATACCGGGGCCCCGGCGTCTTCTCGGAACCGGCTGCTGCGTCAGGGCCTCGATATCGGCCAGGAGTGATCGGACCAGTTCGGCGATCTCACCCACGGAGAGGATGCGGCGGTCGTCGATCTCCTGCCGCAGTTCGGGGTACGCATCGCAGAGGGCGAGGAGGAGCTCGACGTGGTCCCCGGCGGCGAGGGTCTCCAGGTATCGGCGGAGCCGCGGATCGGGGGGCGGCACGATGCCGTGGAGTAACAGACGTTTATCCGAGGGAGGGACCGGCAGGACATTCATGGTCCCGGCGCCGGCCCGGTACTCGAGCAGGACGGCGACAGCGTGTTTGCAGGAGATCTCGACCGGGCAGGTGCAACGGGAGCAGAGCCGGCCCTCCTCGACCCCGACCAGCGTCGCATATGTCGCCGTGCCGTCCACCCAGGCGACGAGACCACCGTCCGGAGTCCGCCCGATCTGCCGGACGCGCCCCTCACGCTGGTACCTCGCGCCCCGGGCGAGGGCGGCCTTCCCGGCCCAAACCCCGATGTCATCCCATGTGATCAACCGGAACGGATCCGAAGCTGCATCGGGCACCTCTTTTCACTCCCTCAGGATGATTTACCCTCACCGGAAAGAAGGTTGCGACGTCGTGCGGGCTGATTGTACCGCCGGGTGTCCCGCCGCAACGCCTCACGCTATTGTTCGCCGTCCGTTATCGCCGACCGCAACGTCTCCCGGAACCGGGCCATACGGTTTCGATGAAGCAGGATGCGGAGCTCGCGAGCGACGACGTGCTCCACCCGCCCCGTCGGTGCCGTCTCGATGCGGATTTCGGGTTCAGATCTCCGACCTGGTTGCAGCTACCCCCGGCGCTCAGCGTGCAACTCGAACCCGGCCTTGCAGGCCTCAGATGCCGTCCGTGCTGCAAAGTGCCCGATAACCTGGTCCATCGCACGAGATGCATGTCGACCCGGATCAGGCGTTCGTCTCGGTCGTCAGGTCGTTCCGTAAATGGGCCGCAGTAAATCGCGGACGGCGTCGACTGCCTCTTCCCAGACCCTGAGGCGACCGGCGCCGCATCTCAGAAGGAGCCCCGATGCCTGCCGTCCTGATCGCGGCGCGACGAGCATCGTCCCTGGTGGCTCGCGCCGCTCACGGACAGTGTACCAGCGACAGAACTCCATGGGGGTCGTCCGAATGCAGATGCCGTCCCTCAGCACCCCATCGGATTTCGCCACCTCCTCCCCGGTAATCTCGTCCTAACTGCACCCGCTCCAGCCGCAGTGCTTGCAGATCCCCTGGTTGCAGCCCCTGCCGAAGTCCAGGGGCTCGCGGCAGTCGGGGCAGAGGCGCCGCGTCGTCTTCGAGTCCACCTGCCGGATCTCCCAGTCCTGCAGGGTCGTGATGCTCTCGTTTCTCGCCGAGAGGTCGATGCAGCGGCCCACGACGTCGGCGCACGAGTGCCCCTCCGAGGCCGGGTTCTTGATCGCGGAGATGCAGTTGACCTTCGCGAACTGTCGCACGAACTTCTGGTACGGCACGCCGTTCTGAAGCCCGGTGCTGATCGCCCGTCCCATCGCGTTGCTGCTCGCCTCGCATCCGCCCTGTCCGACGGTCCGGATGAAAACCTCTATCGGCTTTCCTTCGAGCAGGTTCACGGTCACGTACAGGCGGCAGCACCCGGACTGGCAGAGGTACGTCCGGCCGGCGAGCTCCTTCGGCCGGTCGAGCGGGAGCCGGGGAACCTGCTCAGGCAGGATCTTCCCGGCCGGAGCGGGCGGGAGGGCCTCCGTCTCCTTCAGGGCGAGGACGACCGACTCGCGGCTCCCCGTCCGGTAGATCGTGATCCCCTTCAATCCGAGGCGCCAGGCCATGAGGAGCGCCTCAGCGCAGTCCTCCTTCGTCGCCGACGAGGGCATGTTGACGGTCTTGCTGATCGAGGCGTGAACGTGCCGCTGGAAGCTCGCCTGCATCCGGATGTGGTCCTGCCAGGAGATGTCGAGCGCCGTCCTGAAGAGCCGCCGAAAATCCTGGGGGAGCCAGGCAAGGTCCTGGACGGTGCCGGTTTCGTGGACGTGGGAGACGACCTCCTCCGCTCGCGTCGCGCGCTCGGCCTCAGGGAGATTCGTCTCCGCGATGGTTCGGTCGAGCGCATCGCGGAAGACCGGGTTCACGATGACGAACGTCTTGCCGACCGTGTTCTTCCGGGTGTAGGCGTACGAGAAGACCGGCTCGATCCCGCTCGAGCATCCGGCGAGGAGCGAGATCGTCCCGGTGGGGGCGACCGTCGTCATCGCGGCATTGCGGACCGGGAGCTCCCAGGTGCTCCCCTCAAAGGCCGGGAACGGCCCGAGCGACTCCGCACGTCGGCGCGATTCCTCCACGGCCGCGGCGGAGATCCGCTCCATCACCTTCTCGCACCAGGCGCGCCCCTCATCGGAGTCGTACGAAAGATCCAGCATCAGCATGGCGTCGTGGACCCCCATGACGCCCAGACCGATCTTCCGCGTCCGCCGGGTCGCCTCCTCGATCTGCGGAATCGGGTAGACGTTCCGGTCGATGACGAGGTCGAGAAACCGCGTGGCCATCCGGGCGGTGGCCTCGACCCCGTCCAGGTCGATCGCCCCATCGGAGACGAACGCGGCCAGGTTGATGCTGCCGAGGACGCAGCTCTCGAAGGGGAGGAGAGGCTGCTCGCCGCAGTTGTGGGCCACGAACCCGTTCGCGTCGAAGGCGTTGATGCCCGGCACCTGAAGGTCGAAGACGGCCTCCTCCCCGTCGTCCTGCAGCGCCGCTACCGTTGCCACAAAATTCTCCCTGTTCAGGGACCGCGAATACGATGAGAGCGCTCGTTCAAGGGCTTCTCGTTTGCGTGCGTGGATAAAACCCACCCGGTCCCGGAAGCGGGCGAGGTTCTCGCTCGCAATCACCATCTCGTACTGGGCACGGGTTGGATACGGCCTCGACCCTCCCCGCCCGTCGGGCAGCATTTTTAATCCAACGTCCCTGCGGGAATAAATTTGGGAGGCGATCCCGAGGCGGAGGAGCATCCGCTGGACGGCGCAGAGGAGCGGGCGCGAACTCTGCGCCAGCCTGACACTGACTCCCTTTACGGTCGAGCCCTGTACCGAGCCGTCGCAGTCGAAGAGCCCCGAGAGAAAGCCGCGGTACCCGGCGGACGACGCCCGTTCGAGGGTGGTCGTGACGGTCTTCTTCCCGGGGGCCATCCCGTACGAGGCGGCAAGATCGCGGATGGCGGCTAGTTTCAACCGGTGTTCGCCCCTCCCCCTGACGGCAACCCCCCCGGAGAAATCGGAACGGTGGGCGAGCATTGAGGCACACGTCCCCTCGTGCTCCATCACTGACATCGCGCCGCAGTCACTTTCCCAGACCGAGAGGACACCGACATCCGACTTCAGCGTGCCGTCGCCGACAAGCAGGCCCAGGAGGTATCCCTCCTCCTGGGTGAGCGATCCTTTCCACGCCAGAAGGGCGCGGTGGTCGTGGAGAAAGACCCGGTCGCCGGCAGAGAGGTCGCCCACGCGGGTCCATTCGATCTCCGTGAGATTGCGAGTGACGGACTTTACCCGGCAGACCGGGTGGTCCCTGGTGAGCCTGACGCAGTGCCCCTCTTTCGTGGTCAACCTCACCACCTTCTTCGTCCCCGTCGAGAAGAAACCGTCCGGACCCGACCGGAAGGTCATGCCGTTTACGGCCACATCAAACGCCGTTCCGACGAGTTCGGCGACCTGACGAGGTCCTGCGCCCGTCATCACCCAGGTGTCGGCGGTGACGCAGGGGTTCGTGGTGTCGATCGGGCCGAGCTGAGGGGTCGGGTTGTGCCGGTTGATCTCGTCGTGGAAGAGGATCCCGGGCTCTCCGTTCTTCCAGATTCCGTCCACGATGCCCGCCCAGATCTCGCCGACCGTGACCGACGCGCCGGTGACGGGATGGACGAGCCAGACGGCATCGAACTCCTTTCTCTCGACAAGGCCCATGAATCGATCGTCGACCATGACCGAGAGGTTGAAGTTGGCGACGTCCCCCTCCTCGCGCTTCATGGCGATGAACGCCAGGATGTCCGGGTGCCAGACGTTCAGGATCCCCATGTTCGCGCCGCGGCGGCGGCCTCCCTGCTTGATCACGTCCGTTGCCGCGTTGAAGACCCGGATGAACGAGACCGGGCCCGACGCGACGCCGTCCGTGGACTGCACGGGCGATCCCTCGGGCCGGATGTGCGAGAAGTTGTATCCTGTTCCGCCGCCCGTCTTGTGGATGATCGCCCCGTACTTCATGCTCTCGAAGATCCCCTCGATCGAGTCGGAGACGGGCAGGGTGAAGCAGGCCGAGAGCTGGCCGATCTCAGTGCCCGCGTTCATCAGCGTCGGGGAGTTCGGGAGAAACCGCAGGCTGCTCATCGCCTCGTAGAACGCCGCCCGATCGTCCGCGTCCTCGGCGAGGGCCGCGGCGACCCGGCGGCAGATGTCCTCGAAGCCCTTCTCCCCTCTTCGCAGGTACCGCGCAGAGAGTATGCTGTCAACGACGGGTGATGTGGTCATGCAATGCCGTGCCTCGCGATGGCTGGAGCGTCCGTGGACAGGTCCGTGGCCTGTCTTCCGGGACAGAAGTCCCGGCCGGACAGATCCTATTTCTTCCAAAAGTAGATAGACGTCGCCCCTCTACCAACACCCTGATACTTCCNNGTCGAAAACTCTTCAATGCGCACCACCCTTCCGGCCGTGCTTCTGCTCCTTGCCGCGCTCCTCCTCGGCGCGGGCTGTATCTCGAGCCCGAACGTCGCAACCTACCAGCGGCACGGCTTCTCATTCGACTACCCCTCCGGCTGGAACATCTCCGAGGAACGCGACCCCGACGGCGGCTACACCCTGAACTTCGACGTCGGCGGAGGGAGCACTTTCGTGGTCTCGACAACCTCGAACCTCTCGGTCGAGTTCCCCGCGACCGACCGGCTCGATACCCTCGGTGTCTGGTACGCCGAGAGCCGCGCCCGTCTGCTCAGTGTCAATGCGACGGTGATCGAGGAGCGGCAGGAGACGGTCGCCGGGCAGCCCGCTCAGCGGATCGTCTACGCGATCCGGAATGACGGGGTGGCCTACCGGAGCGTCCTCGTGGTCGCGGCGATCGGCAACACGGGGTATTCGTTCAACCTCTTTGCCCTGCCCGCGTCGTACGACGCGCTCTCGGCCGATCTCCAGACCGTCCTCTCGAGCTTCCGGGTGGACGGCACCCGCTAAGGAGAGCAGGCAGAGTCCCCGGGCGCAGCCGCAAGCGAAGCGGCCCGGGGGGAAGCAAGACGGACGAGCATTGGCGATAGGAAGACGCATGCGTGGCCGCAGGGCACTCTTCGGGGAAGATCTGACGGTCACGACGGACGATACTGCTGCGATGTCGGCGGGCCCGGCTTCCCCCTNNATGGTAGAAGAAGACGCGCTTGACCATCTCGGCCGAGCCGATGTAGAGCAGGACGACCCCTCCCATCGCCCCGAGCACGGCGAGAGGCAGGGGCACGAGCCCGAGGAGCGGCGCGAGGGGCGTATACGGCAGGGCGATGGCGACGACCACGATCGCACCCGTCGCGATCCGGAGTTGCCTGCCGGGCCGGCTCCGGAAAAACGGGCGGCGCGACCGGACCACGAGCACGATCAGGGCGGCCGAGACGACGGACTCGAGGAACCAGCCGGTCCGGAACTGCTCGGGTGTCGCGTGGAGCAGGAAGAGGAGCACGCCGAAGGTCATGAAGTCGAAGACCGAGGAGAGGAGGCCGAAGACGAGCATGAACCGCTTGATGAACCCGAGGTCCCAGGAGCGCGGGCGCTCGACCAGCTCGGGGTCGACCGTGTCGGTCGCGATCGTCGTCTCGGGCAGATCGGTCAGGAGATTCGTGAGCAGGATCTGCTTCGGGAGCAGGGGGAGGAACGGCAGGAAGAGGGAGGCGCCGGCCATCGAGAACATATTCCCGAAGTTCGCCGAGGTCGCCATGAAGATGTACTTCTGCGTGTTCGCGAACGTGACCCGCCCCTCGCGGACCCCTTCGACCAGGACGCCCAGATCCTTCTGGAGCAGGACGATCTGCGCGGCCTCCTTCGCGACATCGACCGCGCTCTCGACCGAGATCCCGACATCCGCCGCGTGAAGGGCAGGCGCATCGTTGATCCCGTCACCGATGTAGCCGACCACCGCACCCGAGCGCTTGAGGGCGAGGATGATCCGCTCTTTCTGGTTCGGTTCGACCGCGGCGAAGACGTCGACCGCGGGAGCCCGTGCACGGAGTGCCTCATCGCTCATCGCCTGAAGGTCCCCGCCCGAGACCACATCGGGCGTCCGTCCCAGCACCTGCCGGGCGGCGTGGGCGGCGACGAGCGGATTGTCCCCCGTGACCAGGCAGAGGCGAATGCCGAGCGTGGCCAGCGCGGCGACCGTGGCCGCCGCGTCCGCCTTGACCGGGTCGTGGAGCACGAGGAAGCCGGCAAAGGTCATCGACCTCTCGTCGACTGCCTGGATGTCGGTGCCCGGCGGCACCCGGCGGTAGGCGACGCCGAGGACCCGGTAGCCCTCGCCCGAGAGCGCCGTGAGCCGCTCGAGGATCCCCTGCCGCTCCTCGTCGATCGGCACGATCTCGCCGTCGGGACGTTCGGCCGTGGTGCAGACGTCGAGGACGCGGTCGAGCGCGCCCTTGGTGGTCATCAGCCATTCGTCGGCGGTCTCCACCAGGATCGAGAGGCGCTTCCGGACGAAGTCGTACGGCACCTCGTCGCGCTTGGTATAGGCCGCAAGGTCGAAGGGGTGGAGCGCGCGGACCGCCTCGTCGATCGGGTTCCCAAAGCCGGTCTCGAACGCGCTGTTCAGGAAGACGAGCCGGAGCACCCCGTTGCTGGGGGACCCTGCGATGTCATCGGCGGACCGGACCTGTACCACCCCTTCGGTCAGGGTCCCGGTCTTATCCGCACAGAGCAGCGTCATGGCCCCGAAATTCTCGATCGAGGTGAGCTTGCCGGACGATCACCTGCTTTGCGGCCATGCGGCGCGCCCCGGTCGCGAGGTTCACCGAGATGATCGCCGGGAGGAGCTGGGGCGTCAGGCCGACCGCCAGGGCGAGGGCGAAGAGGAGCGAGTCCTCGAACGGACGGGCGAGGTAGACGTTGATCGCGAAGATCCCGAAGACGAGCAGGGCGGTCAGCTGCACCAGGAGATATCCGAAGTGTCGGATTCCCTGTTCGAAGTCGGTCTCGGGCGACGCGGTCCGCAGGCGCTCAGAGATCCTTCCGAACTCGGTCTCTCGCCCGACGGCGACCACGACCGCCGTCGCCGTTCCCGAGACCACGTGCGTGCCGAAGTAGAGGGCGCTCGCGCGCTTCGCGAGCGGGGCGTCTGGCGGGACCGGAGTTGCCGCCTTCTCGACGGGAAAGGTCTCGCCCGTCAGGGCCGACTCATCAACATAGAGGTCCGTTGCCTCGACGATCCGCGCGTCGCCCGCTATCGTTCGTCCGGCTTCCAGACGAAGGAGATCCCCCGGTACCACCTCCTCGATATCGACCTGGGTCTCACGCCCGGAACGTAAATCCGGGGCCGTGGCCCGAACCCTGGCTGTCAGCGCTGCGATCGCGTTGGACGCACCATACTCCTGGTAGAATCCGAGTAGTCCGCTGACGCCGACGATCACGAGAATGATGGCGGCGTCGAGCAGGTCGCCGACCACAAATGAGAGAAGCGTTGCGCCGAGGAGGAGCAGGGTCGTCGGGCTCCGGAACTGGTTCAGGAGGAGCCGAATGGGCGAGGCGCCCCGGCCCCGCCCGAGCCGGAGGTGGCGGTACGTCTCAAGCCGACGGACGGCCTCAGCCCCGTCGAGCCCTGCCGCCGAGGAACCGAGGTCGGCAAGTACATCCTCCGGTGTCCGGCTCCAGTACGCCTCGGGGATCCCGGCCATCGCCATCGCCTGAGGAGTGAACGGCATCCGCCGATAAAAAGGTGTTCGGATGATGCCGGGTGGCATCTGCCATCCCGTGGCGGCACCCATAAAGAGCCCGGAGCGGGACCCCGGTACTGAGACCCCCTATTCTCGATGACGGTGTGGGTCTCGGATGCAGCAGGTCTGAGAAGCCCGCGATCAGCTTGACGACCTCCCGGCCCGCGGGGTCGGTCTCGAACCAGGCCTCGACCACGACCATCCAGCGGCAGGACTCATACCTGCCGTTCGGGTTCTCGACGAGTGCCGGGACGGATCGGCGGTCGCCGGTTGCCACCCTCAAAGCCTCAACCGCCGGTGGATCGATCCGTTCGAGGACGCACCCCCCTTCAGCGAATCTCGCTGCGAACCGATCGGAGAAGGGGAGCCACGGCAAGAACCACCGAGTCCCCCCGTTTCCCAGCGCTCTGGCCGCGTCGAGCTATCACCGGAGGCGACCTTCGGGACGAGCTCGCCGATCGGCTGCTGCATTTTCATCTCTCTCCTCCTCTGCCGAATCGGATCGGCATTTCCACCTCTCAAGGGACGTATAATAGAAAATGCATCCCCGCCGTTTCACGGCGATAACAACGGCTGATCGGCGAGGATTGATGGGATGGGGATGTCAACGCATGGGTGATGGACGACGCGCGCCGCTGGGAGCTCCAGGCCGACCTTACGCTGATGAACCCGACCACGCCCGACCGCGTGCTCGCGGCGACCCGCCTCGCCGGCGTCTCGGCCGAAGACTTTGTCCTCGACCTCGGGTGCGGCAACGGCACCGTCCTCGCCCTGCTCGCGGACACCTTTGGCTGCCGGGGGCTGGGTATCGACTGCCGCCCGGAGGCGGTACTGGCCGCCCGCGCCTTTGCCCGGAGCCGGGGCCTCGAGGATCGGGTTGCGTTCCGGTGCGACGACGCGGCCCGCCCGGCCGATTCCTTCTGCGGCGCCACGGTCGCGCTCTGCCTCGGAGCGGCGTCGGCCTTCGGCGGGATCGAGGGCGCGGCTGCCGCCCTCCGCACCTCTCTCGGCGACGACGGCCGGGCCGTGCTCGGCGAACGCTACTGGCGGACCGAACGCGTCCCACCCGAGTTCGCCCGCGACTTTGCCGACTGCGTGACCGAGTACGAGCTCCTCGGGATCGTGCGCGAGCACGGTTTCTCCCTTTCGGGGATCGTCCGGTCGGGCGAGGCCGAGTTCGACGCCTACGAGGCCGCGATCTGGGCGGGTTGCCGCCTGGCGCTCGCCCGGGATCCGGACGACGATGAGGTCCGTGCGTACCTCTCCGGCATCCAGGACGAATACCTCGGCTACGGCCGTGAATATGTCGGATGGGCGATGTACGTCCTATCCGGCACTGTCTGAGACGGAACTGTTTTTCCGATTGGGGCCTCCTCCGGGGCTACGACGGGATGAACCATCCTCGCCGCCGGCCACGGTCGTCGTGAACAGCCCGCTGAACATCGTGGTCGACAACCCTCCCGTTACCGTGGTCGTGACCTCGAAATAGCCCCTCTTTTTGCTCAGAACGCGACGGGCACGCGTCCCTCGCCGATCCCGATCAACCGGCGCTCGGCCCGAAGGACGTCTCCGTCGATCACGAACCCGGCCTCGGCGAGAAAGGCCGGGAGCTCGCCGCGGGCGGCGATGGCGTCGAGGGTCCGGCGGACGGCGACGAGCGCCTCCTCCTTCGCGTCCTCGGGCGAGCGCCCGGTTGCCTCGACGCCGAACTCCTGGCAGACGGCAAGAAAGACGCCGCCTGAGCGGTAGATCGCGACCGTGACAATCAGGTCAGCGATCACCGGTCCATCGCCTCCGCCACCTCGCGACGGGCGGCGGCGGCCGACCCGTACGCAGCAAACCGCGGGTTCGGGACCAGGTCCGTCGCGCCGTCGGCGAGCCCGACCCGGACCGTCCCCGGCGCGAACGCCTCGCCGAGCCCGTCCTCGATCGCCGTCTGCACGACTCCCTCCACGTGCTTGACCGCCGATCCCAGGACCACGTCGGGCCCGAGTGCCCTCTGGTCGCGGTCGACCCCGATCACGAACCGCCCGGTCGCGTTCCCGGCGGCATCGATCACGCCGAGCGACGAGCCGCCGCAGACCGCGTAAATCACGGACGTCCCGTTCTGATAGAGCCCCTCCGCGATGGCGGCCGCCCGGGCAGGGTCGGCATAGCCTTGGGTACTGTTGCCGACGTATCGGACCTCGACCGCCGCGCCGGGGGCGACCGAGCCGACTCCGGCCCTGAAGCCGTCGCGAAACCCGTTCAGGACCGGGTGCGGCATGCCGAGCAGGACTGCGACGGGCTGACCATGGCCGGCCGTGGCCGCGAGCGCGCCTGCCAGGTACGAGACTCCGTCCGCCGCGATCGCCACGGTCCGGACGTTCGGACGCAGTGCGGCCTCACCATCGATCACGACGAACCGGATCCGCGGGTGGGCTGCCGCCCAGCGGTCCGCTGCGCCGGCCCATGTTCCCGAGTCCTGGACCACGACCAATTTCGGGGGGTCTGTCGATGCGTTCGCCAGGGCCGCCTCGAGTCGATCCGCAGTCGCGGGTGTGAACTCCTCGTACGTGAACGTATTGTTCCTGGACGCTTCGAGGAGACCTGCGCGGGCCGCGTCGATGTACGGGTTTCCGGGATCTCCCGCGTACGCGACCCAGACCTCGGGGACGGGTTCGGCCGCCGGGGCCGTCAGCACGAGCACGGCCACCGTCATCCCGGCGAGGAGAACAAACGCGGTGATGGCGAGGACGAGCGGTCGCATGGGTAACGAACTCTATTGCCGAGCCCTCTTCAGGCTGCCGGATCGTGTCGTAGCGCGTCGCCATGGGGGGAGGCTTGATACGCTCCCGGTGCATCCGTCGTGATATGACTCCTGCGACGCCCGTCGCCCTCTACCTCGCCAGCAGCCTCGACGGGTTCATCGCCGCCCCCGACGGCTCGGTCGGATGGCTCGAGACGTTCTCCGGGGATGGCGAGAACTACGGCTACGCTGGTTTCCTTGCCGGCGTCGGCGCGCTCGTGATGGGGAGCAGGACCTACGAACAGGCGCTCGGGTTCGGCGAGTGGCCGTACGCGGATCTTCCCTGCTTCGTCCCAACGTCTCGGATGCTTCCTGTACCGGATGGAGCCGATATTCGCTTCCGGTCGGGAGACGACCTCGAAGCTCTGGCAGCAGAGGCCCGGACGGCGGCGGGGGACCGTGCCGTATGGCTTGTCGGCGGGGCTGCCCTCGCCCGGTCCATGCTCGACGCGGGGCTCGTAGAGACGCTCGATCTCGCCCTGATGCCGGTCCTCCTCGGCGACGGGATCCCGCTCTTCGTCTCCGGACTGCGACAGCACGGCCTCGCTCTTCGTGAGAGCCGGACGCATGCGGACGGCGTCGTCCAGCTGCGGTACTCGGTGCGGACGGAGGGGTGATCGCGTTCAGCCGACCGGGGCGAGGATCTCGGTCAGGATCTCCTCCGGGGCGACCTCGGAGGGATCGTTCAGATAATACTCGCGGATGGGTCCGGTGATCGCAAGACCCTGCGCGGCAAGCCCTGCATAGAGCCGCTCGTAGGTCGCGGTGCACCGCTCGTACGGGCCGGTATGGAGGACCTTGGCGAACCGTCCGGCGGGCAGCTCATAGTATTCGATGTTCCCCTCGGGCTTCACGCGGTTCGCCACCGGGAACGCCACCTCCAGGTCCGCGTCGCCGGTTGCAACGGCCTGCTCGACCTCCGCCACCGCGGTCTGCCGGCAGACGAAGGCCGGCGGGCCGGCCGGGATCGCGCCCTTCTCCATGATCACGGCCCAGATCTCCATCAGCATCTCCGGGATCTGCGAATACGGGCCGCGGCGGCGAATCCCGAGTACGGCCTGCGCGGGCAGCTCGACGATCTCGATCTCGTCCATATACCATCGGGTGGACGGGCCGGAGGATAAGCGTGGCGGCGTCCGGGAGCTCCCGAGTCCGTTTGGCCGGCAGGGAGCTCGGGCGGGAAAAACGTCAGCGCAAAATTCGGGCGAGTTGAATCAGGTCGCAGTAGCCGTCGTCGGCGCGGAAGCCGTCCCGCCGGACCCCCTCCCAGGTAAACCCACACGCCCTGAAGAGCCGGAGCGAGCGTTCGTTCCCGTCCACCACGAGGACCTCGAGTCGGGCAAGGCCGCGCCGGCCCGCCTCCCCTACCATCGCCTCCACCCCGCGTCTACCGAGGCCCCGGCCCCACCTGGCAGGGTCCAGGTAGACGAAGAGCGAAGCCGTGTGTCCGAGCCGGCTCGAAGGATCTGCCGGGATCAGCCCGACGGAGCCCGCGAGATCGCCGCCGACCCTGATCGCCCACCAGGCCCCCTCCTGCTCCCGGATGTACCGGAAGAAGTCGAGGGTGCGGCTGAGCGGCACCGGCGGTGCGAGGTCGAGGTACAGGGAGACGGCCGGGTCGTTCGTGAGCCGGTTCAGGCAGGGCAGGTCGCGCTCGGTGACCGGGTCGATCACGACCGCTCCCTCCGGGAGACCGTTCATCGGCGCCCCTCCTCTCTTTTCCCCCGCGACCCGCACTCCTNNAATACTGTTTCGGCCACCACCCCGGTATCGCGTGACGATCCCTGCCGCCGTCCCGATCGCGCTCCAACCGCGGGGGTGGATCCCACGGGCCACGACTTCCCGAACTCCCGCCTCCGCGTAAAGACTCTCGCGGCGCGGTGGCGCCGGGCCGCCCTCGCGCAGCGGCACGGGAGCAAGGGCTTCTCCGCGTTCGACGACCCGCTCGAATCGGCCGCGGTCCCGGTGCTCGTAGAACTCGTGCGGGATCGCGGCGGGGAGGAAGCCACGCTCATCGGCTCCGGCCAACCGAACCGAGGAGGCCGCGGATGAGCTGGCGGCCGAGCTGGCCGCCGATCCCCCGCGCCGCGCTCTCGGCGAAGGTCCCGATCACTTCGGCCGTATCCGGCGGGCTCCGGCTGCGGGAGGAGCGCGCGGCTGGCCGGGCCGCGGGCTTCGCCGGCTCTGCTACGGGCACCCGAGCCGCGAGGGCCTCGTAGGCCGACGCCCGGTCCACCGCCGCTTCATAGACCCCGGCCACGGGCGATGCACGGCGGACCTCCTCGCGCTCCTCGGTCGAGAGCGGAGCGAGGCGACTGCGCGGCGGCATGACGAATGCCCGCTCCACCGGAGTCGGCGTCCCGTTCGCGTCGAGGACCGAGACCAGGGCCTCGCCGACCCCGAGCTCGGTGATCGCGGCGACCGCGTCCAGTCCCGGGTTCGGCCGGAGGGTCTCTGCGGCCGTCCTGACAGCCCGCTGGTCCTTCGGGGTGAAGGCGCGGAGCGCGTGCTGGACCCGGTTGCCGAGCTGGCCGAGCACGGTCTCGGGGATGTCGAGCGGCGACTGGGTGACGAACCAGAT
>DUGU01000014.1:0-4438 GCA_013331215.1 Methanoregulaceae archaeon | reverse complement strand
AGCAGGTGCGCCTCGTCGAAGAAGACGACGACCCGGGGCCGCTCGGGGTCGCCGACCTCGGGGAGGTTCTCGTAGAGCTCGCTGAGAAGGTAGAGGAGCAGGGTCGAGTAGAGGCGCGGGGCCTGCATCAGCCGGTCGGCCGCGAGGATACTGACCGTGCCCCGGCCGTCGGGAGCGACCCGCATCATGTCGTCGAGACGGAGCGCCGGCTCACCGAAGAGCGCGTCCCCGCCCTCCTGCTCGAGCGCAAGGAGACCGCGCTGGATCGCGCCGATGCTGGTCGTAGCGAGTGTCCCGTACCGCGCCCGGTACTCGGACGCATGCTCCGAGACGTGAGCGAGGACCGCGCGGAGGTCTTTGAGGTCGAGAAGGAGCAGTCCCGCGTCGTCCGCGATGGCGAAGACGGCCGCGAGCACGCCGCTCTGCACCTCGTTCAGGTCGAGGATCCGCGAGAAGAGGAGCGGCCCGACCTCCGAGACCGTGGTCCGGACGGGATGGCCGGCCGCGCCGAACGCGTCCCAGAAGATCACGGGGACGTCCGTGTACCTGAAGTCCGAAAGCCCGAGGCGGGCGATCCGCTCGGTCACCTTCGGTGTCTCGGCGCCGGGGAGCGCGAGGCCCGAGAGGTCGCCCTTGACGTCCGCGAGCATGACCGGGATCCCGGCCTCCGAGAAGAGCTCGGCGAGCACGCGGAGGGTGACGGTCTTGCCCGTGCCGGTGGCGCCGGTTATGAGGCCGTGCCGATTCAACATCCGCGGCAGCACGCCGATCGGACGGCTGCCGATCGCGATGGTGAGGGGTTCCTGAGGCGATGGCATAGGCTGACGATCAGGTATCGGCGGTTCGGACTATAAATCTGTCAGGCGAACGCGACCTGGACCGCGGTCGGATACTTCGCGACGAGCCCGTACGCGATGGCCCGGCCGATCCAGACCCTCCCGTCCCGGAACTCGCGCAGCATCGAGATCTCGTCCAGCGCCTGCAGGGCTTCGAATGCGTGCCGATCCGTGATTGAGCAGCTGTCCGGCACGTCCATCGAGGCGAAGCAGAGGATCGGCAGGCGCAGGCGACGCGCGATTCCGGCGGGAAGCCGATCCGCGATGGAGCGAAGCACCGCCGGTTCGTAGCGGTACTCGTCCCCGCCGCGCGTGACCGAGACCGGCCGTTCGGCCTCGAGGAGGGCCGCGAGGGTGGGCCTTTCGGCCGCGACACCGTCGTTCATCCGGCCGGCCTCGAGCCGGAGCCAGCACTGGAGGACCCGGTCGTCGTGCATTCAGGGCAGGGTGGCCGGCCAGGGTCTTAATACTGGCGACAGGGTTAAGCGAACCGGGTCCCCTTTTCAGATGATGACGGACCGGACCATCGGCGATGCCGTACTCCAGCGCGACCATCCCCTTCGCGCTCCGGGCCGCACGACGGGGGGCATCGTGATCCGGTACGCGGCTGACGCCGACGCCGCGGGAGTGATCGGAATCTTCAACCACTATGCGGCGACGGGCTTTGCCGCGTTCACGGAGGCGCCCGCACCGCTCGGGTTTTACGCGGCGCTCCGCGGGGGGACGTTTGCGTTCCGGATACTGGAGGACGGGGGGGCGGTCGTCGGATTCGGCTCGGTGCGGCCGATGCTGCCGTTCCCGGCCTTCCGCCGGGCCGGCCTCCTCTCCTACTTCGTCGCGCCGGAGTACACGGGCCGCGGGCTCGGTACGCGCCTTCTCGAGCGGCTCGCGGACGACGCGCGGACCAACGGGTGCACGACGCTCGTGGCGAACGTCTCGTTGCGGAACGAGGCGAGCCCCGCGTTTCCATGCGGCCCGGGGCTTTTCCGAGGCCGGCCGGCTCCGCTCTGTCGGAGCAAAGTTCGGCGAGCCGTTCGACCTGGTCTGGCTCCAGCGGGACCTCTGAGCCCGCACGGGCCGGGGGGTGTTCATCGGAGATACGATGAAACCATCAGGTCCTTTGATGAAACATCGACGGCCCCGCCCCGCTGCTGCCGATGGTACCTGCTCGACCGTCGCCGGAGATAGGCCCGGCATAAGAGGAGGCAGGCCAACACCGAAACGTCCGGCTCTGCCCAACCGGTTGGTGCCGCAGCCGAAGATGGACATTGGCCCGACAGAGGCATCTTCTCGCGGGGATGAAGCTGCGCTTCGCATGGCGGGAGAGGCTTCCACCGTCCCCTCCCCGTCCCGACGGGCACGGAGACAGAGGAAACGCCCCTTCTTTCTCCACCGGCAGGTCCCGCTCGCGGAGTAGAATTCCGATTCATGGGAGATATGACAATAACCGGGCTATCATCGTCTGGTCCCCGTTCCGGCCTCACGTACTCCGCAAGACCGGGAGGGGGCTCGCGCCTCGCCACCGTGAGAGGATTCCTCTGCCGGGCCTGCACCGCCACCCGTTGCGGCGCGGGGTTTCCGGGCCGGGGACGTCATGGAACCCGGGAAGGGGGAACGTATGCGTCCCCGTGCGAGGATAGAGAAAGCGATGGGGCGGAGATCGTCATGCGATAGCCGGGGATCGAACCCGNNTGTCCTGCCGCTAGACTACTATCGCGAACGGTGCCCTCTATTGTTGGAAGAGGGAGATTATCAACCTTGCCGGGGAGGCCTAGAGCTTCCCCGCGAACTTCTCGGGATCCGCGTCGAACTGCTTCTTGCAGCCCGGCGCACAGAAGTAGACCTTCTTTCCCCCGTACTCGCTCGACCATTTCGCTGTCTTCTCGTCGACGTCCATGTCGCAGACCGGGTCCTTCGCCATCTGAGATCACCGACGGCCCTGCCGTCAGCAGTGATGCGGCTCCCGCTATAAAAAAGGTGGGCTACTCGGTGCCGTGCCTGCGGACCAGGGAGAGCGCGTCCGAGAGCAGGGGCGAACTGAGGAGGAGGAGTCCCGCAATCGCGAGGGCCGTGCCGACTCCCAGCGCCTCGACGTACAGGAGCGCGGTCGTGTTGAACGATGCGAGCGACCACGCGGCAGCCACGATCCCGAGCGAGACCAAGACCGAGCCGTACGCGGTCGACGCGGCGCGCGGATCAGTGAAGGTGACGAGCCCGCGCAGTCCTGCGCCGAGACTCGCGGAGCGGGTCTCTCGCGCGTCGGCCTCCTCGGGGATCCGGAGGGTCCGGATCCGGAATCCCCCGGATTCGGCGGCCGCGATCAGCGCCCGGGGTGCCGTGAGCGATGCTCCGCGGGCCGCAGCCAGGCCCGCGGCCCGGTCGTTCATCACGACGAGGCCGGTCAGGCCCTCTGCATTCTCACCGATCACCAGGTCGGCGGAGCCGTCGCGGATCGGCTCGGTCAGCCGGGTGATGCATTCCTGACGGCAGAGCTGGTCGTCGAAGAGGACGGCGAGCAGGGTCACCCGGTGCCGGGCGGCGTACGCGACCGCCTCGCGCAGGCCCGCGCCCTCGCCATCGGATGGTGCACGCCGCAGCAGCGTCGCTCCCGCCCGGGCCACGACCTCGGCCGTTCGATCGGTCGACCCCTCGTCGATCACGATCACGGCATCCGCAGTCTGACGGGCCCGCATGATCAGGGAGCCGATCACGAGTTCGGCGTCTCGGCAGGGCAGCGCGATCAGTCGACTCATACCGGACACTCCTGGCCATCAAGGGGCGGGACCATGCGCAACCGGGACATACTACAACCAGGGTATATATATGGATATTGTTGGCCGGCGATGGTCAACCGGGACCGTACGGAGGAGGGATACGACAACCAGGACCACTTCCTGTACCGAGCCATTCGGGGCCGGAACAAACTCGTTCAGCTACCATTTGCGCTTCCGGGATAAGAGCCTGTCTCTTTTTATCGGTGGCGGTAAAAGCGGAAACCGGCCCCTTCCAGACGCCGGATGTCCGATCGGGGCTCTCTCCGTGTGGGATGCGTCCGGGTTTCAGGTCTCGACTCGGGCGGAACGACCGAGGCACGGGCGGGCGCGATCGCCGGGGAGGGTGAAGAAGAAGGTCGTGCCCGCGCCCGGCGTCGATGCGACCCAGCACCGCCCCCCGTGCCGCTCGACCACCTTTTTGACGATCGGAAGGCCGACCCCGGTGCCCGCGTACCGTTCACGCGTGTGAAGGCGCTGGAAGATAACGAAGATCCGATCGAAGTACTCTGGTTCTATCCCGATCCCGTTGTCCGCGACCGCGAACCGCCACCACCCGTCCTCGCGTTCGGCCGTAATCCCGATCCGCGGCGGCCCGTCCGAGCGGAACTTGAGCGAGTTCTGAAGCAGGTGAGTGAAGACGAGCGGCAGCTCGGCGGGATCGCCGCAGACCACGGGGAGGGGGCTGTGCTGGACAACTGCTCCGAGTTCGCGGATCTGGTGGCGGTGGTCACGCAGCACGTCGAGCAGTACCTGCTCGACGTCGACCGGCTCGAACGGCCGTTTCTTCGCGCCGATGCGCGAGAGCAGGAGGAGATCCTGGATCAGCCG
>DUGU01000242.1 GCA_013331215.1 Methanoregulaceae archaeon | reverse complement strand
GGCCTCTGGCAGGATCAACCAGAATCACATGGCACAATCTTATAAGGAGTTGGCAGTTGCTTTGCAGATTTCCGCATTGCCAGTACCAATGTCAGAACCAACACCGGTCATGCCGGGCACGTTGATTCTCCATCACAGAGGGTTACTATATACGCCTTGACGCGTAATAAAGGTTTTCATCGTGCTTGCCCCCGAATTGGGGTGACAGGTCCGCACAATGTTCGCATTGCCGCGCAATGCGAGGTCATTATATTGACCTTCTGAGCACTTAAACCCTTCTGTCGCACACATCCTTGCGAATGTGCACCCATCGGATTGGCAACCGTTCGCCACCATCGCGCCAGAGCGCGAGGTAATAATGAATGGTCCCAATCCATATAAAGGGTTCCACAGTCCCGTTCGCCGCATGCATCACATCCGGGGATGCAGGGTCGCTGAGACGTGGGAAACTCCGTCACGCATATCATTGCTGACACGCGTCCATTCGATCACCGCGAAGTGATCGCTCGCATCGGATGCGAGGCTGCTATATTGGCACTTCGAATATATGAATCTTGACCGTCCTTCGATCGCGGCATCGGCACGAAACGCGCACGTTCCGCATCCTCCGCCATTT
The DNA here is from genome assembly GCA_013331215.1 of Methanoregulaceae archaeon. Taxonomy (GTDB): domain Archaea; phylum Halobacteriota; class Methanomicrobia; order Methanomicrobiales; family Methanospirillaceae; genus UBA288; species UBA288 sp11384u. Next base: position 4,866 of record DUGU01000242.1, on the reverse strand, counting down.
TTTACCGGTGACGCACCGTCGCGACCACCGCGCGCATCCGGGATCGAGATCGTCACGCGAGCGGCATAACCCGCGGATGAACGAATCCCGGTAGACTATCAATGAACGAATCTACGACGCCCCGTCCGCCGACGGCGTCCGCTCCGCCGCAATCTCCGATCCCTGGACATCGCCGAGCACGGGACGGATTTCAATCTCACCGTAGAACTCCACCTGGACCAGCTCCACGGTCCCGTCGAGCATCAGGAAGAGGAGAGGGAGATAGAGATCGATCACCCGCCAACCGCTCGACAGCACAAGCGACGAGATGGTCATCCGCCGTCCTTCTGCGAACCCTGCCAAGCACCACGCGAGCACCCGGTGAGCCGCGTCGCGGTACCCCTCCTCATGAGCGATCCCTATGACCTCGCTCGGGTCGATCTCCAGCGGCGCCACCCTGACGCACCGGCGACGGCGCTGCTCGTCACGCTCCATGTACCGCAGGACGGTGATCAGGTCGAAGAGCGTCTCCGGCCGCTTGCGAAGCCGTTTTCGTTCGAGCCGCCGGTGGATCTCGGCCTCGAGTCGTGCAATTGGCTCGCCCCCCAGCGGCTCCTCGAGAGCGTCCCAGTCGACGAGTTCGTCCTCCTCAAATACGTCGCCGTCCTCCTCGGGCGGGTCGAGCAAGTACTCGGATTTCATCCGGAGCAGCAGGGCGGCGTAAAAAAGCGTGCGGCCCGAGATGCGCAGGTCGAGGGTCTTCTGGTGTTCGAGCTCCGAGAGGAACCGGTCGGTCACCTCGACGATATCGATCCGCCAAGGATCGATCTCGCCCCGCTCGGCCATGCCGACCAGGATGGCAACCGGCTCCTCAATCACCTGTACGCACGCCCGTGACGAGTGTGGATTTATCGGGCCGGACCGTCACGCCGACGATCCGGTCCGCGCTGTCGATCATCGGCTTCCTCAACGAGACGATGATAAACTGGGATTCGGCGGCGATCGTCCGGATCATCGAGGCGATCCGCTCGACATTCGAGCCGTCGAGGGACATGTCCACCTCGTCGAACGCGTAGAACGGCGCCGGCAGGTATTGTTGGATCGAGAAGATGAATGCAAGTGTCGTGAGCGACTTCTCACCCCCCGAGAGGGAGGAGAGAAGATGCACCGCCTTGTCCCGCGGCTGAACCGCAAAAGTCAGCCCACCCTCGAACGGATCATCCCCGCACTCGAGCACGAGCCGACCATTGCCGCTCGTGAGCGTGGCGAAGATCCGTGAAAAATTCTCGTTGATCGCGGCAAATGCGGTGCGGAAGGCCTCGAGCTTCTGCGTCTCGAAGTGAGCTATCCGCTCTAGTAGGGTCTCGCGCTCTCGCGCGAGCACTCCGACCATCTCCGTCCGCTCAGTGACCCGCGCGCCTACACGGTCGAACTCCTCAACCGCGAGCATGTTGACCGCGCCGAGACGCCGTAGGGCAAACTCGGTCGCCGCGATACCCTCGTCGATCTCGGCGAGCGTCATGGTCGTGATCCGGCCAGCAGCCCGCTCCCGTAGGGCTAAACATTCCTCATCCAGGGCCTTGCCGCGCTCGACGCAGACGTCCACCTGGAACCGGACCCGTTCCAGCCGGGCCTCGAGATCTAGTAGGGCCCGTTCCAGGTCGAGAATGGACGTCTGCAGCTCGACCCGCCGGCGTCGCAGATCCTCGAGCTCGATAGAGAAAGTCTGCTGGCGTGCTTCGAGACCGCGGATCTCCTCCTCCCCCTTAGCGATCTGGGCCTCGAACCCGCCCGTCTCGGTGTCGAGTTGGCGGTTCTTCTCCTCGAGCCGTTCCCGCTCTGCTGCGAGCTCTTCAATCCTGCGGGTAAAATAGACCCGTTCCCGTTGGGTGTCCGCAATGTCCGATTCCTTGTTCCGGAGACGCCGCTCAACCTCGTCGAGCTCGGTCCGGGCTCGTTCCCGCTGGTCGGTGAGGGCCGGGATCTCGGTCTCCTCAAGGTCCTTCCTGATTGCAGCCACACGGCGATTTGCCCGCCCGATCTCGTCCTGGAGGGCGCCAAGCGCCTGCTCGATATCGGCCCGCTCCCCGATCGACGCGTCGCCCTCATTCCCGAGCTCCCCCTCGGTCCGAACGAGCTCCGCCTCTTCGGCCGCCATCGCCTGGATGCGTCGTTCGTACTCCTCGACAAGAACACCGCAACGGGCAGCCTCCTGGTCGGCCCTCCCCCGTGCCGCCCGCAGCGACTCGGATTCCGCCGTGAGACGCCGTATCGACTCATCGAGCCCCGACGCCTCCGCATCCTGACCCGCGATCGCCGCGAGGAGACGGCGCACCTCGTCCTCGACCGATGCCGCGAACCCTCGCGCGGGCCGCTTCTGGAACCCGCCCGTCATGGCGCCGGTCTTCTCGAGCAGCTCCCCCTCGAGCGTGACCATCCGGTGGCGCCCGAGGAGCCGGCGCGCCTGAGCGAGGGTCTTCAGCACCAGTGTCCCGCCGAAGACGAGGCCGAACGCCCGCTCGTACTGCGGGTCGAATCGAATCAGGTTGACCGCGTAGTCGACGATCCCGTCGCCCGAGACCGGCGGGCGCGGCACCTCGCGAAGCCGGTTGAGTGGCAGGAACGTGAGGCGACCCGCACGGGTCTCCTTGAGGTAGGCGATCGCCTGGCTCGCCACCTCGTCGTCGTCGACCACGACGTTGTTGAGCCGTGATCCCGCCGCCGTGTTCAGAGCCTCCATGTACTCGGGCGGCACCCGCCCGAGACTGGCGATGGTGCCGTGGACCCCGTCCATGCCGAGCACGGCCTCGAGGGCCCGGCCCCCGGCGTCGCCGTGGACCTGCTGCTGGGCCTCGCACCGCATCAGGGTCTGCTCATTCGCGCGCTGAGCCTGGCGCAGCCGTTCGAAGGCCGACCGCTGCTCGAGTAGCGCCCGCTCCGACTTCGAGAGCGCAGCTTCGACTCGCTTGCGCTCCTCGGCATGTGCCGTTCCCGCCGTTCTCGTCTCCTCGAGCGCGGTCCGATCCGCGGCAACGGATGCCTCGATCTCGGACCGGCGCGCGGAGAGCCGTTCGTGTTCCCGCGTCCGCGCGCGACTCTGCTCGATCAGCCGGTCCTGCCGCCTGAGAAGTTCCGCGCGTGCCGCCGTCTGCTCTTCGAGCGATCCGAGTAGGGCAAAGAGCTCGGCCTGGGCCGATGCCGTCCCTGCCTGGCCCTCGGCGAGACGTGCCTCGACGGCGCGAAGCCTGGCCTGCACCGCCGCCTGTTCCATCGCGAGGTTCGTCCGGTCGATCGAGAGGCTTCGCACGAGAGCCTGCGCCGCCGCGGTCTTCTCCTCCATCCGCCGGACATCGGCGAAGGCCCCGTTGATCGCCTGAAGATTCTCCTCTCTCTCCCGCCGGTGGGCGTCGATCGAGAGCCGACTCGAGCGGATAGTACCTTTCACCTCTTCGAGCTGGCTCAGAAGCTTGAGGTACTCCGCGCCGCTCCGGCGGTGGATCTCCTCGTCGAGGGCAGCGAGATCCCCCTGGAGGTACGAGAGATTGTGTGCCTCGTGCGACCGATCCTCCTCAAGCCGCGTCCCCTCGATCCGGTGGGTGTCCGTGAGCGACATAAGCGTGGCCCGCTCCCTCTCCTTCTCGGCGAGCTCGGCCGCCGCGCGCGAATCTTCGTACTCCGCGAGCTGGCGCGTGAGCTGCTGGTGAACCAGCGCCTGCTCCCGCTCGACGGCCAGCTCTTCGAGCCGGCGCGACGCCTCCTTGAGCAGGAGCTCCTCGCGCTCGACCCGATCCCTGACCACCTCGAGCTCCGTAAGCGCCTGGGTCCGCCGGAGGTCGAACTCGGCCACACCGGCGATCTCGTCGATCACGCGCCGCCGCTCCAGGTCGCTCATCTCGATGATCCGCGTGATGTCGCCCTGCATCACTACATTGTATCCATGCGGCCGCACTCCGAGCTGCCCGCCAAGGAAGTCCGCGACCTCGCTCTGCTTCGAGAGCCGGTCGTTCATGTAGAAGTAGCTGTAGTAGCCGTTCTCGGTCCGTTTGATACGCCGGCGGATCCGGGTACCGTCGGAGAATCGCAGGGCGACCTCCGCCGTATTGCGGCCGCTCGAGATATTGATGAAATCGGTCAGCTTCTCGGCACGGAGCGAGTGGGACGACGAGAGCCCGAGGACGAAGAGGATCGCATCGATGATGTTCGACTTGCCCGAGCCGTTCGGNNTCCTGCTCGTCGGCGAAGATCACCGCGTCGACGTGCCTGCCGCTACGATCTCCGGCAGGCCGCGAGCCCTGCCGCCGGTTCTGGGGGCCGTTGGACGCGATGATGTACTCGTTCTTGCGGCGCAACTCCGGCTTGATCGTCCCGTCGGGCTGCATGATCAGGTCCATCTCCCCGGCGGGGATCGCGGGTGCCGGTTCGGGAACCGCGAGCGGTCGGGACGGGGATGCCGGCAACGGCGAGAGCTTCCCCGCGTTCCTGGGGCGGACAAGGATCGTGGGAGCGGACGACGGCGACTCGACAGTCCGCCCCGTCCCCGCGCGTACGGGTGCCGGCCCCTCGTGCCGTTCGGCCGTCTTTGCCAGTTTGAGCGTAAGCGCCTTCAGGTCCAGAACCTCTTCGGTCAAACCCTTGACCACAGCCTCGAGTTCGCGAACGCGGCGCTCAAGCGCGCCGATGCGTGCGTCCTCGGCGATGGGCGCCGGACCTGGCGACCGGTCGACCTCGCGCATCTGCTCGAGCACCCGTTCCTTCTCCTCCAGCTCGTGCTCCAGATATTTGATCTTCGCATCCTTCATGGCCATGCGTGCCCTCCGGTGAAAGATGCGACGGGGAAGGTTATATTATTTACAATCCGTATCGGGCAACACCGGGCCGAAGAAACAC
>DUGU01000181.1 GCA_013331215.1 Methanoregulaceae archaeon | reverse complement strand
CTCGCGGATGGTCAGCTTCGCCCGGGAGAGGACGCGGCGGGCGAGCAGGAGCGTGACCGGCCGCTTGTGCTCCGGCTGGTCCACCCGCTCGAGGAACTCGCCCAGGTGGTCGTACAGGCACTCCATCTCGAAGGGCGACGCCAGCGCGTACGTGCCGGGCTCGAGCCCGGCGAGCTCGTAGCAGACGATCCCGACCGCGTGCGAGAGGTTCAGGATCGGGTAGATCGGCGAGGTCGGGATGGTGCAGATCACCCCGGCGCGGGCGAGCTCCTCGTTCGTGAAGCCCCGGTCCTCCCGGCCGAAGAGGACCGAGACCGTGCCCTCGACGTCGGCGATCAGCCCGCGGAGCTCGGCCGGCGAGAAGTAGGGCATCCGCACGGGCGAGCAGACCGACTGCGAGACCTCGCCCGTGGTCGCCACCACCAGCGCCGATTCGGCCACGACCTCGTCGAGCGTGACCGTGCGCGCGCCTCCGAGCACGTCCTGCGCGTGCGAGGCCATGGCCTTCGCCTCGTTCCCGAGTCGGCAGGGGTCGACGAGGGCGAGCCGCGTCCACCCGAAGTTCTTCATCACCCGCGCGGTCGAGCCGACGTTCCCCTCGTACAGGGGGTTGACCAGGACGACCTGGACCTCGGGCATGCCTACCTGACCGCGCGGACGGTCGCCTTCAGCACGGAGGGGCCGGCCTCGTACACGGCGTTCCCGACCACGACCGTGTCCGCGTACTTCGCCATCTCGGCCGCCTGCCCGGCCGTCCGGATCCCGCCGCCGTAGTAGAGCACGGCCCGGTCGATCGCGTCCCTGACCGCCTTCACGACCGCGGGGTCGCCGTAGGTGCCGCTGTACTCGACGTAGACGATCGGGAAGCAGAAGTACCGGTCGGCAACGGTCGCGTACGCGGCCGCCGACTCCGGCGAGAGCGGGCAGCGGGCGCCCGTGACCCGGCCCACGGCCGAGTCGGGGTTGAGCACGATGTAGGCCTCCTGCACGACCTTCTCCCAGGCGACCGGCTCCTGCCGGGCCGCCTCGTGGCACATGGCCTCGAGGATCCACTCGTGGTGCTTGCCCACGATCCAGCGGACGTCGGTCGTGTTCATCACGCTCGGGACGAAGAGCAGGTCGATCCCGTCGACGAGCACGCCCTCCGGGCCGGCCGGCTCGACCACGAGCGGGAGGTCGTAGGCCGCCACCTGCCGCCGGAGCTCGGCCATGTTCTCGCGGGTCACGTTCAGCGTGCCCGAGAGCATCAGGGCGTCCGTGCCGCTCGCCGCGATCTCCGCGATCGCCTCGGGCGAGAGCCGCTTGTCCGGGTCCAGCTTGGTGACGTGGACCCAGTCCTGCCATCGTGGAGGCATCCTGTACGATATCGTCGGCGGGGCCATTAAGTCCCGATCATCCGGCGGCCTGGCGGGGGGCTCCGGCGAGGGCCTGGAAGTCCTGGATCTTCCGTACGGGGAGGCCCGAAGTCTCGGCCACGGCCCGCGGGTCAGCCCGGACCAGGGTCTCGGCGTCGTACACGCCGCCGCTGTAGAGCTTCTCGATCGTCGACTCGCCCACGCCGGGGATGGCGAGGAGCTCGGCGCGCCCGCGCTCGAGCTGCCCCTTCGTCGTCCGCTTCGGCGCGGGCCGGCCGAGGGCCGCGCAGACCAGCTCGACGTGCCGGTGGACCGTGTCGGGCGAGATCCCGGTCCGGAGCATGATGGCCGCGGGCGGCAGGCCGAGGAAGTCCTCGGGGCGCGTGATCCCGGCCGCGTAGTACTTCTTGAGGCTGATCGGCGAAATGCCCATCGCGCGGAGGCGGCGGTCGCTGCAGAGCGCGCCCGCGGCGTCGAGGAGGGTCGCCGCCTCCTTCTCGCCGATCCCGGACGCGTGGAGCGCCTCGACGGAGGCGCCGGCCAGGTGCTCGATCGTATCGATCCCGCGGGCGAAGAGAGCCCGCATGATCTTCGCGTGGCTCCGGCCCTTGCGCGGCGGGACGTGGGCCCGGACGAACTTGCGGAGCTCCGAGCGGCGCCGGAGCAGGGCCAGCACCTCGCCGGCCTCGTCCTTCAGCCGCTCGGCGGCCCGGACGTTCACCCCGGCGATCCCGGCGAGCCCGGCCGGGTCGGCCGACGCGACCTCGCTGACGGAGTAGACGTGGGCCGCGTTCAGCCGCTCGATCAGGGCCGGCGTCATGGACGGCATCAGGCCCATGGTCTCGCGGTTCGACGCGATGTGATGGCAGAGCGGGCACCCGATGTCCCAGGGGCGCGCGCCCTTCGCGAGCAGGCGGACGTGGGCCAGCCCGTGCTCGGCGCAGACGTCGTCGGTCCGGATCGCGAAGCCCCAGGTCGTGGCCGGCAGGCCGATGTTGAACCGGCACTCGGGGTAGCCGTTGCAGCCGATGAACTGGCTCGACCTGACGTGGTGGAGGCGGAGGTCCCGGCCGCAGACCGGGCACGGCCCGAGGATCAGCTCCTCCACGGTCCGGCCCATGATGTCGCGCCCGATCTCCTCGCCGTGGGCCTCGAGCTCGTCGAAGGCCCGGTGGAGCATGGCCCGCGACTCGTCTACGACCTCGTCGCGGCTCCGGTGCCGGGCCTTGATCTCCTGCATGTGCGCGTCGATCGCGGTCGTCATCTCCGGCCGCGTGATCGCGGCCGCGTGGTCCTCGAGGGACTCGATCACGGCGCGGCCCACGAGGGTCGGCCGGAGCGGGTTGCCCTCGATGTACTTCCGCCCGACGAGCTTGCCGATCACCTCGTGCCGGGTCGACTTTGTGCCCAGGCCGAGCTCCTCCATCTCCTGGATCAGCCGCGACTGCGTGTACCGCGGCGGGGGCTGGGTCTCCTTCTCCTCGAGCCGGACGGCCGTGACCGGCAGGCGCTCGCCGACCGCGAAGGGCGGGAGCTCGTTCTCCGTTGCCGCGGAGTACGGGTAGACCGTGTGCCAGCCGGGCTCGGCGAGGGTCGCGCCGGTCGTCGTATACGGCTCGGTCCCGGCATCGAAGAGGACCTTCCTCGTGGTCCAGCGGGCGTCGGGCGAGAGGGTCGCGAGGAACCGGCGGACGACGAGCTCGTACAGGCGCCAGCGCTCCTCGCCGAGCTCCGCCCGCGTGGCC
>DUGU01000182.1 GCA_013331215.1 Methanoregulaceae archaeon | reverse complement strand
ATGGTTGTGTTGATGGTTGTGTTGACGGTTGTGTTGACGGTTGCGTCGACGGTTGCGTCGACGGCTGCGTTGTCGGTTGCGTCGTCGGCTGTGTCGTCGGTTGCGTCGTCGGGACCGAGCAGATCGAGGGGGCATTTACCGTGGCCGTGTCGAGGGTCACCGCGGTCTGAGCGAATGCTCTCCCGTTCAATGCCGCGCCGGTCTGCAGCGCAATCCCCGTCTGGTCCAGGATAGTCCCGCTGAAACCGGAGTTCGTTCCCAGTGTCGTCTGGCCGGCGACCACCCAGTAGACGTTCTCCGGCAGGGCACCGCCGCTGAGGACGATATTCGTTCCGGAGCCGGTCGCGAGAGTTCCTTCGACCTGGAATATCCAGACATCATTCGAATTTCCCGCGAGGGTGAGATCCGTTGGAATCGTCACGCCGGAATTGAATTTATAGACACCGGGGATGAGGGTCAGCCCGCCGAGATTTCCGGCGTTCACATCAGTGAAATCGGCTGCTCGTCCGGCGGCATCAGTGTAGGCTGCTTCCATGGCGCTGATGGCCGAAGTCATCATCGAGGGAGTGGGATCGCCATAGTCGGCTGCATATACTCTTCCTGCAACCTGAGCCGATGTCGAGAATTGAGTCGAGGGATCCATGGTGAGGGCAAACCCCGTTATGGCCGTCGAACTGATCGGACTCACGCCGATATCTCCGGTGATGGACGACGTTCCCGTGTTCGAGATTCCCGATTTTGCCAGGATCGCAAAACTGCAGGCCGACCCGAGGTCAACGGTGGTTGCACCCATCACGCCGGGGACGATCGCGGCAGTCATGAGAATTATCAACGCGAGGGTTGAAAAAATAGAAAAATTTTTTCTCGCATTTTTTAAAATGCCGATGGAGTTTTGTTCCATGAGTGCCATGGAGGGTTGCCAACATATTATACCTTCCGCACCATTGCCATGTTTTTCATTATTATTCAATTTAAAAATATTTTTTTATTAAGTTGCGCAATATCGCACGTATCGTCCGGAGAAAATTGTTTAGGGCTTGAAAATTGGAGCGCTGAAAAGAGAAATTAATTAGTATCAGTACGTGGCTGAAATTTTCTGAGGGTCCCGGAAATGCTGCAATTTCCCCGTGTCCCGTCTCCGCGGACGACGAGCCCTCGCCGATCGAAGCTCGCTGTCCCGAGCTGCTCGGCATGATCCCGAGGTCCGGGGGCGATGCTCCCTGCCGTCACCTCCACGGCGTTCGCGTTCCGCACGCAGCCCGGCGTCGGCAGGGACGGCCGCGATCGCCGTCCCGGTGGAACGGGTCGACGGCGACATCGTCTCGGGGTGCGGCGCGGCCAGGGTCACCCTCGCGGCTCGACGCGGCAGGGCTCGAACCGGCCGCGGTGGTACACGAGGAGCTCGAGGGGCTCGCCGCGGGCGTGGGCCCGGAGCCGGTCGTCGCGGACCTTCTGGACGTGGCGCAGGTCGTTCGCCGCGAAGTAATCCGCGGCCGCCCGGTAGAACCCGATCATCTGCTCGAGGAACGCGGCCTCGTACGCGATCGTCTCGTCCGCGCACCGGCCGGCCTCCTCCGGCGGAATCGCCGTGTCGTACTCGCCGTGCTTCCCGAGACCGGCGAGCTGCCGCCAGTCGACCCGGCCGTCCGCGCCGGGCTCGCGGTGGAGCATGTACGGGTAGACGCGGCAGATGGCAGGGCGCGCCGCGTAGTGGCGGCAGCGGCCGTTCTCGAGAAAGACGCAGTCGCCGTTCTCCGTCGTCGCGAGCGCGTAGCCGGAGACGTAGAGCCGGCCCTCGCGGTCCGCGAGCTCGGGATCGGGCGCCGGCACGAGTACGTCCGGCGCCACCTCGCGGAGCCGGTCCGCGTCCTCCTCGAGCAGAAAAACGTGGTCGTTGGACTGCCGCGTGCAGCAGCGGGCGCACCCGTCGCAGGCGAAGCCGATCCCGGTCACGATGCCGGCGAGCCGCTCGCGGGGATAGGCCCTGAGCTCCGCGAGCTCGGCCTCGAAGAAGGCGATCCTCCGGGCGAAGAACGGGGGCGGGGGCGGGGTCACGCGCAGAGCGTTGGGCACGGACGCGGATAAGGGTGCGGGCCGTATCCCGATCGAACCGTTCATGGCCCCGGCCGTCCCCATAGTGGATGAGGTATCGGGATGGACGGGAGGCAGGGTTCGGCAGAGAGGACGGGCGGACTCCTGGTCGTGACCGAGCCGCCGGGCGCGTCGGTCGCGCTCGACGGCCGGCCCGTGGGCGAGGCGCCGCTCCGCATCGACGGGCTCGAGCCCGGGTGGCATGCGCTCGTCCTCGCGCTCGCGGGGCACGTGGACGTGGTGACGCCGGTCGAGGTCCGGGCCGGGGCGACCACGACCGTCCGGAGCAGGCTCGAACCGGCGGCCGGAGCGGCCGGGACGCTCGCCGTCCGGACGGAGCCCCCCGGCGCCTCGCTCTGGGTCGACGGGACGTACGCGGGGACGACGCCGGTGGTGGTCCCGCTCGAGCGGGCCGGGACGGTCGCGCTCGAGCTCGTCGGACCCGACGGGCTGCGGCACCGGCAGATGCACGCGATCGCGCCGGGGGCGGACGAGACGCTCGTCATCGACCTCGGCGACCCGGTGCGGCTGGAGCCGGGGCCGGCCGGCGGAACTGTGATCCGGGACTTCGGGATCTTCGCCCTGCTCGCGATGGTGATCGCGGTCGTCGCGGGCATCCTCTTCGCGCTCGTCGGGAGCGGGTCGCGGCCGAAGTGACGGAGTCCTTCGTTTTTCCCGCAACGCTCTCTTCCGTCGGTCTCATCCCGGGTCCATCGGTCCACCGCGTGCCCGTACTCCCCCGCCGCTCGCAATCGCCCGGAGCATCGGGCAGCCCGGGTAAGGCCGGTTTCGCCTGGCAGGGGGTGCGGGCGAGCGCACCCGGCGATTATTCCGCGCGGAGATAGTCTGCTCCGACCGCGACGGAGGCTCTTTTGCGTGCATGACGCCGGCGGGACGATTGCATTCGAGGGGTGCCATCCGGATCAGGCCCGGGGGCTCGCCCTGCCGACCATCGAGATAGTTCTCCTCCTCGGCGGTAGGAGCGTCTTCGTGTCGGTCCCGTGCAATATTGCCGTGCATTACTGCCATGCAATTATTTATTTATTCTGGTCTGCGTTCCACCAATAGAGCGTATTGCAACCTCAACCATCGAGTTCGGGGACCGGTCGATCTTAAAGATTTTTCATAAACAACGGGAAACACGGTCCGGTGTACAACCGGGCCGAAGAGACGCGCATGAACGTCGCTGTCGCTGGTCGGGGAGGCTGGGGGGCGGGCTGGCCGGAGCCACGGTACGTCATCCGGTGCCTATCGTCACCCGGAGATCTCTGTCTCATCCATGCACCGTGGCTGTTCGGGATACCGATTCGAAGGCCGCACCGAGTCCGCATTCGGGATGAAGGCTTTGGTACTCCCCGGAAGAATGTGGCTGACAGCCGAAAGCGACCGTACGAGGTGCAGGGTCCCGGAGCATCCCGATCGGTCCCGGTCAGAGGTGGTGGAATGTAGCAGTGGACCGATCGCGACATGTGATCAAGTATGTGGGATGCCCAGAGCGATCCGTCACACCAACGAATCCGTCTTCACCGGTACATCGCGTCCGCCTGAATCTCCGGAAATCACCATTCGTTGCCACACGGCACTCATCGCCTAACCAGTCCGACAATCTCCCTTCGAATACGATCGCTGCTCGGGCCGAGAAACGGATCTCCCCGACGTTCGGGGGAATTGAACAAGACTGACGAACCATGCTCGAAACCAAACAACCGGAAGTGAGAAAATGCCGAATGACGACATGACGACAGAGAGGCGCGGGCGATCCGGCGTGATCGCCGGAGGCCTCGTCCGTCACGACAGGTATTCGAACGAGGCGATGCGGGTCGCGCCGAGCCCCGAGCTCCAGGAGAAGATCAAGGCGGATCTCGCGCGGATGCGATCGAAGGCTCATGGCCCGCTTGCCCTGCACCTGACCGCCCGCGACCCGTCGCCGCCGGGGAAAGACGACGGACTCATCTATCCCGGCGACCTCTTCCCGCTCGGCACGTCGGTGGAACCCGTGCGGCGGGCGGCCGCCGACCGGGCGCCGATCACGGGGACCGTCCGGGTGATCGTGGTCCTGGCCGAGTTCACAGACAGGGCGCTCGGGCAGTCCGCCCAGCATTACAAGGACCTCTTCTTCTCGACGGGATTGCTCCCCCACGGCAGTCTCCAGGAGTATTTCGCAGAGGTCTCCAACGGCCAAGTGAATGTCACGGGCGAGGTGGTGGGGCCGTATACCCTCCCGAGAACCCTGGCGGAGTACGCCCACGGGGAGTCCGGCACCGGTAATGTGTCTCCAAATGCCCGGACCATGGCCAGGGACGCCGCCGTGGCCGCGAACGCCGCGGTCAACTTCGCCCCGTACGACAACGATGGGGACGGGTTCGTGGACGCATTCATCGTTATCCATGCGGGCCGCGGCGCCGAGGAGACGGGTAATGCCGACGACATCTGGTCGCACAAGTGGGTCCTCGAGGGCGGTGCTTACACCGCCGATACCGTCAAGATTTACGCCTATCTGACCGTGCCGGACGATGCCCGGATCGGGGTCTGCTGCCACGAGCTCGGCCACCTGCTCTTCGGCTTCCCCGACCTCTACGACACGGACTACTCCGGCGAGGGCGTCGGGAACTGGTGCCTGATGGGCGGCGGCAGCTGGAACGGGGGCGGAGAGATCCCGGCGCACCCGTCCGCATGGTGCAAGGCGCAGCAGGAGTGGGTTGCAATCGCCTGTCCGACGACGAACGGGACCCAATCGGTCCAGGCCGTCGAGACCGGCCACGCGGTGCTCCGGCTCTGGAAGGGTTGTGCGGGCGGGCAGGAGTACTTCCTCGTCGAGAACCGGCAGAAGCTCGGGTCCGACCAGAAGCTCCCCGGCGACGGCCTGCTGATCTGGCACGTCGACGAGGCGATCGCCGGCAACTCCAACGAGGCCCACCCCAAGGTCAGCCTCCTCCAGGCCGACGGCTTGAAGGAACTGGAGAGCGGGACCAACCGGGGCAATGCGGGCGACACGTATCCCGGGACTTCGGGAAACACCTCCTTCACCAGGACAACGACGCCGAACTCGCTCTCGTACGGCGGGGTCGACACCTGTGTCCAGATCACGAACATCAGCCCGTCCGCGCCGGTGATGACGGCCAATATCCGGACCTCGTGCGTGAAACTGAAGAAGGAACTGAAGAAGGACCTGATCAAGGAACTGAAAAAGGACCTTCAGAAGGAACTGAAGATCGAGACCAAGGAACTGAAGATCGAGACCAAGGAGATCAAGGAACTGAAGATCGAGACGAAGCTGCTGAAGGACAAGACCGACACGTACAAAAAGATCGAGATCCCCGGCCTCCCGGGGGAGCCCGGCATCCCCGGCTGGAGCGGAAGAGCCCGGGCGGGAGGGAGCCAGGATCCGGAGATGTCGGTGCTCGAGTCACGGGTCACCGCCCTCGAGGCGCGGCTCGGTCTCGCCGAGCCCTTCATCGAGGCGGCCCTCCGGCCCGACCTCAGCCAGGGCGGCCTCTGCGAAGAGCCGGACTTCGCCGAGCAGGGAACGGGGAGGCCGGTCGGCTCCAAGCGCAGTCTCGATTCCCCTCAAGGGGGCTGGTGAGACGCAGTCCGCGGAGCAGGTGCTGGTCCTCGCGTCCCCCGGCGACGAAACGGCGATCGGGGTCTTCGACGCGCTTCGGGCCCTCGCCGGCGGGGAGGCGGTGCGGTTCGTAAGCGGCGAGCAGCTCGCCCTTGCGCCGTGCTGGGAGCACCGGCTCGGCGAGGGCCGGACCCTGACCAGGGTCCGCCTTGCCGACGGAACGCGCCTCGATTCCCGGTGGATCGGCGCCGTGTTCAACCGGCTCCAGGCACCGCTCCTGCCGCATTTCTATTCGGCAAGCGAGGCCGATCGGGCGTATGCCGGGGCGGAGACCTCCGCCCTCTGGCTCTCCTGGCTCGCTTCGCTTCCCTGCCGGGTGGTCAATCCGCCCTCCCCGGGCTCGCTCGCGGGCCCGTGGTACCCCCTGCCGCAGTGGCTTCATCTCGCGGCCCGGGCGGGATTGCCGGCCCGGGGGTACACCTTCTCGACCGACCCGCGGGTCTTCAGGGAGGACGGGTACAGGCCGTTCCGGATGGCCACGACGTCGTCCGGGAGTGATGAGGCCGGATACGAGCCCGTCCAGGCACCGCCATTCGCCCGGCAACCGGTCTGCTTGTTCGAGCCGGTCGATGGACCGGAGGAGACGGTCCTGGTGGCCGGAGAGCGGCGGGTGGGGGGGCTCAAGGATCGTTTCCCGACCGAACTGGACCAGCTCCGGGCCCTGGCCGGATGCGACCTCCTCCGGGTCTCGTTCGCACGGTCGTCCGCCACCGGGGACCTGCTGGTCACGGGAGCGACCTCGTTTCCGGCCGTAGAAGACTCCGAATCGATCTCGGCCATCGCTTCCCTGGTCCTCGAGGGGATGGAGACGGCGGCATGATCCTGATCGTCGGGATCCCGTCCGACGGCCCGACGCGACTGGTGATCGACGCGGCGGAGGCGGCGGGGGTGGAGCACCTTGTCCTGAACCAGCGGGAATCGCACTTCGTCGACCTCCGGGTCGATCTCCGGCGGGGCGCCCCCGTGGACGGGACCCTCCGCCTGCGCCACCGGGACTGGCCGCTCTCCGCGTTCTCCGGCATCTTTCTCAGGATGATGGAGTGGCAGGAACTCCCCGAGAACCGCGGGACGCCGTCGCCCGACCCCGACGGTATCCGGCGTTCCGGCCTGCTCCACGATGCCCTCATCCAGTGGACCGAGATGATGCCGTGTCGGGTGATGAACCGGTGCTCGGCGATGGGGTCGAACGCTTCCAAGCCGTACCAGGCGCAGATCATCGAACAGACGGGGTTCCTGACACCACCGACCCTGATCACCTCGGACCCCGCGAGGGTCAGGGAGTTCCTCCAGCGGTACAGGCACGTCGTCTTCAAGTCTATCAGCGGCGCGAGGTCCATCGTTAAAACCCTGTCGGACGTCAGGCTCCTCCATCTCGACCGGGTCAGGATGCTGCCGACACAGTTCCAGGCCTTTGTCCCGGGGACCAACATCCGCGTCCACGTGACCGGCGACGAGGTCTTCGCGACCGAGATGCGCTCCGCGGCGATCGATTACCGGTATCCGGCATCGGACGGGGAAGAGGTGGAGATGGCGGCCGTCACGCTTCCGGAGGAGATCGAGACGCGCTGCCTGGACCTCTCGCACAGGCTGGATCTGCCGCTCGCCGGCGTCGACCTGAAGGTCACCCGCGAGGGAGAGTATTACTGCTTCGAGGTCAACCCGATGCCGGCCTACTCCTACTTCCAGGAGGGGTCGGGACAGGAGATCGCCGGGGGAATCGTGCGGTATCTGGCCGGCGGCGATCCCGCTGCGGGGAGACCGATGCCGGCACGGCAGAGAGGGGAGGAAGATGGTCGCGATTGTTGAGAACTGGGCGATTGTTACGGGCCGGGTCGGGGAGATTGTTACGGTCCCCGAGTACCGGGACTTCTGTGCGGTCGCGCTGGACGTGGAGGAGGTGTCCGGGGTGGAGGGCTACCCCAACCTCCTCCACGCCGGTCCGGGATCACGGCTGACCGTCCTCGTTCGTCGGGACGTCGTCCGCCGAGAGAGAATGACAACGGGGGACCGAGTCTCTGTCCGGACGCGGCGGGGCGGAAAGGATCGGGTCTTCGCCCACCCGGAAGAGGTCGCGGTACTGGAGAGGGGAGCGCCGGATCGCTAGATGCAGCGTTTCCCCGGAGATGACCGGGGCCGGGAGATGGTATGGGAAGCACTCCGGCGAGGCCCTGCCGCCGGTGAGGCCGGTACGGTCTCCCGACGCGATCGGCGCCGACGGGAGCGAGGACCGCTGGGGATTGGAGCAAGGAGTCCGGGAAGAGGTCGCGCCTCGCGTCTGATCCGTGAGCGACCGCCTCGCCCGACGATCATCTGTTCTGCGGCATCGGGCGTGAGTGCGCCGGACGGCTCGAGCGCGCCGTCCCCGCACCGTGCTTCGACCACGATCGCCATCGCTCTCGGTTGCAGTCCGTATAGCGTAGAGATGCGTACGATCCCCGGAAGCCGGGAGCATCCGCGATCGAGTCAGGGATAGTGTCCGGGATCCGCTCGGGACACACGATCGGAGTTCACGATTCCGGGTCGGTCCGCGATCTCAGTTCGGCCGGCTCGGATGCTATTCGCGCTCGTCGCGGGCCTCCTCTCCGCGTTCGCCGACAGATCGCGGCAGCGGTGACCATCGGAATCAGTCACGTCGGGCACGGTACGGTTCCCGGCTACCCGGACTGCGAGGGCGCCCAGACACGCAGAGTCTCGACGCGGCGGAAGTCGCGGTCGTTAGTCGCGATGTCGGCGATACCGGCCGCTTCCATCACCGCGACATGGGCGGCGTCCGTGGCGAGCAGGCGGTTGGCCATCGATGCGGCGACCACGGCCCGGAAGTCCGGGATCGGAAGGACGGGGATCCCGTAGCCCAGCACGATCTCCATCTGTTCCCGGGTCGCAGCCAATGTCGTGATTGTGTCCGGCCGCTGCTTCAACTCGGCAACGACACGGTCCATCGGGACGCCCAGCACCCTCCGGGCATCGGCAAGCAGGACCTTGTGATAGACTTCGCCGAGCACGAACGCGGAGGTACGACCCTCCACGTCACCGGACTCGAGGCGGCGAAAGAGTCGGAGGCAGGACGGGCCGAACCGCGGGTGCCCGACGATCGCGTACAGGAAGATATTGGCGTCGATGAAGAGTGGCACCCCGGCCGGGAACTCCTCGAGGATCACTCCCAGGGCTCCATCTCGATCAGCTCGTCTGCCGTCGACTCGTCGAGCGGGATCGCGCCGTACATGCGGTCCGCGAGCGACCGCTTCACCTCGACGATCACCTCCTCGCCGTCCCTGAGCGGGAGCTCGTCGACCGGCTTGAGCACACCGTCCTCATACCGTGCTTCGACCACGATCGCCATCGCTCTCCGTTTGCAGTTCGTGAAGATAAGGGATGCGTACGATCCCCGGAGGCCGGGAGCATCCGCGATCGAATCGGGGATAACATCGGGGTCCGCTCCGGACACAATAGGCGTTCACGATTCCAGTTCGGCCCGCTCGCGATGCCGGGCGCAGTCGTCGAGAGCCTTCTCTCGCTTATGGCGGCCGGCCCGTCCGCCACCGGGCTATAAGCCCGGGTGAAGCGAGATCCTATCCTTTCCCCGGCTTTCCCGGAGCGGCCGCGGCGTAACTCGCCTCGATGAAGGGGACGAACCGCTCGATCTCGACCGGGTCCCGGATGCTGACGACCACCCACTTCTTCATGACGCGGCCGTGGCCGACGAAGTACTCGGCCTCGGGCCCGGCGAGGAGGGCGGCCTTCCGGTCATCGTCGAGCTGCGTGAGGATGAAGCCGCCGGTCACGAGCATCGCGAAGCTCGTCCCCCGCGTGGTGTACGACGGCGAGCCGAAGAGCATCTTCTTCTCGACATCCGGCCATTGAAGCACGATAGCCTCGAACTTTTCCCGCAGCTCTCTCGATTCGGATTCAGAATAGTTCGGCACAGTCTTCCCCACGCAACCTGTTCTTGATACATCTGTGGGTATTCCGGAGGCATTAACTGTATGAAACGTCGCGGGGCCGGGAGCCGGGGATAGGCGGATCGTTCCGCCTCGAGCCGAATGGCAATGTACATTGCGCGTCCGGCGAAGAGATCAGGGGGAGTACGGATGAGAAGCGTGAGAATCCTGGAGATCGGCGACATGCAGAACGGCTTCACGCGGGAGGACGGCAACCTGTACGTGGAGGGCTCCCGGGAGATCGTCGCCCCGACAAACGAGTTTCTGGAGCGGATCGGACCCGGCGCCTTCGATCTCACGCTGATCGTCCAGGACACTCATTTTCCCGAGGCGTACCGCGACTCCGAAGAGAGCGAGACGTTCCCCATCCACTGCGAGTACGGCACGCGGGACTGGGAGCTCTCCGTCGTTGTCCCTCCCATGCCGAACACGCGGTATCTGCTGAAGGATACGTACACCATGTGGAGCGAGGATGTACCGAGGACGGTCCGGATCGACGACCCCGGCCGGAGGGCCGCGTACGGGATGCTGTTCCAGGTCGTGGACGACCCCCGCGCGCCGACGGAGCGGACCCCCCGCGACGATTTTCTGAGGGCGGTCGGGCTCGGCGGCGGCGGCATCGACGTGGAGGTGACGATGCTCGGCGTGGCCTCGGACTACTGCGTCCGGTACGCGATGGAGGGCTGGCTCGCGAGAGGCGCCCGCGTGACAATCCTGCACGATCTGACCAGGGGGATCGAGAAAGAGATGCGGGAGGTGCTCGCGGAGGATCGGTACCGGCAGTATGCGAACGGTCGGGTGCGGGCCGTCGCAAGCGGCGACCTCCTGCGAGAACTGGCGGGCGCCTGACCGCCGGGTCCCGCATTCTCGGGACGGGGGGACCGCCAGGAGTCCGCATGTCCGGCTCCGGTCGACGCGGCGGATGCACCGCCTTTCAGCGGCCCGCCCCGTCACCGGCCCCGTCGGCGAGCGGGATTCTGGCTTCCGTGTAGTACGGGGGGTAGAAGATGGCCCTGGACGTGCGCAGCGGGTCCGCGATGACGAGCGCGCGCCCCTCCGCCGCGGCCGTGGTAATGTACGAGTGGTACCGGACGCGCCTGACCTCGGGGAGGTCGAGGTACGGCGCGACCGCGGCCGCCGTGGTGTCCCGGTATTTCGGATAGACCGCGGGCTCGGTCGGCCCCTTCCCGAGCCGGTACTCGCCCACCGTCCAGGCGTCCGGCGTCTCGCCGATCACGAGCCACCGGAGCGGGCTGATCGTCGGGATCGGCCGGCCGGCGCCCCGCAGTTTCGCGCGGACGAGAACGAACGCCGCGAGCCAGACGGCGAGGAACGCGGCGACGACCGCGACGTAGGGGAGAATCATCCCCGGCCAGCCGACGACGCCGAGCCCGAGCCCGATGAGGAAGAGGACACTGACCGCCATGAGGAGGACGCTCGGCCCGGGGAGGAGGCCGGCCGTGTACTTCCGGTCCAAGCGCGGG
Source organism: Methanoregulaceae archaeon (assembly GCA_013331215.1). Lineage (GTDB taxonomy): Archaea > Halobacteriota > Methanomicrobia > Methanomicrobiales > Methanospirillaceae > UBA288 > UBA288 sp11384u. Next base: position 5 of record DUGU01000182.1, on the reverse strand, counting down.
GCGAA
>DUGU01000288.1:561-9148 GCA_013331215.1 Methanoregulaceae archaeon | reverse complement strand
GAGGAGCTCAGGCAGACGCGCGAGCGGCTGCAGGGCACCATCGAGGAGATGGAGGCCTCGCGCGAGGACGTCCAGTTGGCATACGAGGAGATGCAGTCCACGAACGAGGAGCTCCAGTCGACGAACGAGGAACTGACCACCTCGAAGGAGGAGCTCCAGAGCCTCAACGAGGAGCTGGTCACGGTCAACCAGGAGCTCCAGCGGAAGATCGAGGAGCTCTCGAAGGCCAACAACGACGTCCGGAACCTCCTCGACGCCACGGACATCGCGACCCTCTTCCTCGACCGCGGCCTCGCGATCCAGCGGTTCACGGCGCCGGCGAAGGGCGTGCTCAACCTGATCCCGACGGACGTCGGCCGGCCGATCGGGGACCTCGCCCTGAACCTCCGGTACGACTCCCTGGCCGGGGACGCCCGGGAGGTGCTCGCGACCCTGGTCCCTGTCGAGCGGCAGGCGCAGACGGATGACGGGCGGTGGTTCCTGGTGCGCGCCCGGCCGTACCGGACCGTCGAGAACATGATCGAGGGCGTGGTCTTCACCTTCACGGAGATCACCGCGGTGAAAGGTCTCGAGCTCGAGCTGCGGCAGAGCCGGGCGTGGCTCGCCCAGGCGCAGCGGATCGGGCACCTCGGCAGCTGGCGGTGGGTCCTCCGGGGCGACCGCGTCACGGTCTCGGACGAGTGGTACCGCATCTACGGCCTGCCGGTGAAAGACGACGCTCCCCCATTTCCCGAGTTCGCCGCGATGGCCTCGCCCGGCCGGGACCTTCGGGAGGTGGTCCGCGAGGCGGCGGCGGACGGGCCGGTGACGCTCGAGTTCCCGCTCACTCGCCCCGGCGGGGAGACGCGGGTTGTGGCGACGACCGTCCTGACTGCCACGGCCGACGGCGAGCCGGTCGAGGCGGTCGGGGCCGTCCTCGACATCACGGACCGAAAGCGGGCCGAGGACGAGCTCCGGACGGCGCACCTCCGGCTCGGGCTCGCGTCCGACGCCTGCCCGGCCCGGCTCTTCCAGCAGGACCGGGCGCTCCGGTACGTCTGGGTCTTCGGCCCGCCGATCCCGGGGACGCCCGAGCCGCTCGTCGGCCGGACGGACGCGGACTTCCTGCCACCGCCCGAGGCGCGGCGGCTGGCGGCGATCAAGGAGGGCGTGATGGCGACCGGCGAGCAGGCCCGGACGAGGACGGTCCGGCTGCAGGACGGCCGGACCTCCGCCTTCGACGAGGAGTACGGGCCGTGGCGCGACGCGGACAGAACCGTGATCGGCATCACGGGCCGGGTCACGGAGATCCCGGAGGGGGAGGCCGGCGACGGGGCGTGAGCCGGACGGGCCCGGGCCGATACGGTGATTGCGGCGACAGTATCACGCGGCCGGCAGGGTGAAGAAGAAGGTCGAGCCTTCGCCCGGCGTCGACTCGACCCGGATCGTGCCGTCGTGCCGGTCGATGATCCGTTTTACGATCGCGAGGCCGATGCCGGTGCCGGGATACGTTTCCTTGGTGTGGAGGCGCTGGAAGATCACGAAGATCCGGTCGAAATATTCGGGCGCGATCCCGATCCCGTTGTCGCTGACCGAGAACTCCCAGACACCGTCGAGCCGCCGGGCGCCGACGTGGACCTGCAGCGGCGCGTCCGGGCGGCGGAACTTGACCGCGTTCGAGACCAGGTTGGAAAAGACCTGCGCGAGCTGCGTCGGGTCCGCCATGACCACCGGCAGCGAGTCGTGGGTGAGGGTCGCATCGGCCTCGCGGAGCGAGAGATCGAGGCTCCGCACGGCTTCGGCCAGGACGTCCTCGGCGTCCGTCCGGGCGATCTGCTGCCGCGTCGTGTTCACACGCGAGAACGCCAGCAGGTCGAGGATCAGGCTCTGCATCCGGTTGCCGCCCTCGACGATGAAGTCGATGTACTCGTCGGCGTCGGGGCCGAGCTGCCCTCCGTACCGCCGCTCGAGGAGCTGGCTGAAGCTGACGACCGACCGCAGCGGCTCCTGCAGGTCGTGGCTTGCTACGTACGCGAAGCGCTGGAGGTCCTCGTTTGATCGCTGGAGGTTCTCCGCGTACTCCCGCAGCGCCTCCTCCGCCTCCTTCTGCCCGGTGACGTCACGGACGATCCCGTCCCGGTACAGCGGCCGTCCCGACCCGTCGCGGACCAGGGAGAGGTGATTCGAGACCCGGCGGTACCGGCCGTCCCGGTCCCGGACGCGGTAGTCGACCTCCGTCGCCCCTGTCTCTTCCAGCTGGGCCACGGCCGCCTCCACCACAGGCAGGTCGTTCGGGTGGACCCATCCCTTCGCCTCCTCGGCGGCCCGCGACAGCATCTCCTCCGCCGTGCGGCCGACGGCCCGGTCGAATGCCGGGCTGACGTACTCGTAGCGGCCCGTCCGGAGGTTGAGCCGGTAGAGGGCGTCGAGGGAGTGGTCGAGGACGGACCTGAAGCGCCTCTCGCTCTCTCGGAGAGCCGTCTCGGCCTTTGCCCGTTCGACCGCGGCCCATGTCCGCTCGGCCGTCTTCTCGACCAGCGAGACCTCCGCCGGCGTCCATGCCCGCGGTCTCTGCGTGTGCACGGCGAGCCCCGCCACGAACGCGCCGGCCTTGACCAGCGGCACGCCGATGTACGCCCGGATCTGGATCGCCGCGAACCCGGCCTTCTCGTCCGGGGATAGGTCGGGGTCGGCCTCGACGTCGTCGCCGACCGCGGTCGTGCCCGAGCGGTAGACGGCGAGCAGGCGGGGGCCGAACGAGTCGATCGGGTGCCGGCCCGCGATGCGCGGGACCGATGGCGCGTAGTCGTGCTCGACGACGTAATCACCATCGTCCACCTCGAAGTACGCCACGCGGTCCGCGCCGAGGTGCTCGCCGAGGACGCGGGCCGCCTCGGCCTGCACCCCGGCCGGGTCGGCCAGCGGCGCGAGCGCGTCGTTGAGCCGGACCAGAAACCCCTGCCGAGCATCGCTCTCGCGCAGCGCCTCCCCCATGCGCTTGCGCTCCGTGATGTCGGCAAAGAGGGTGTAGACCTGGTACGGTGCCGTCTCGCCGGGGTGGAAGAGCGGCACGGCCGTGACGGAGATCCAGCGGTGGGCCCGGTCCCGGGGGTTGTACACGCCCATGACCACGTCCCGGACCGCCTCGCCGGTCCGGAGCGCCACCATCGCCGGGTGCTCGAGGCCGGGAAACGGCGTCCCGTCCTCGCGAAGCGTGTGCCGCTCCTCCCCCACCGACGAGCCGCCCAGGAATTCGGCCGGACTCTTGCCGAGGATCTGCTCGGCCGCGGGGTTCATGCCGACGATCATGCCTTCGGTGTCCTGGTAGACCACGCCCTGGAGCATGGTCTCGAAGAGCCGCCGGTGCCGCGCCTCGCTCTCGCCGAGCGCCGCCTCGGCCCGCTTCCGCGCGGTGATGTCGCGGAGAACGACCTGCACGGCCGGCGCACCCTCCCAGGTGACCGGGCCGGCGACGGCGTCGGCGGGGATCACCTCCCCGTCGATCATGAAGCGGAACTCCCAGAGCGGCGTGGTCTGGCTCCGGTCGTGCACGGTGTCGACCCGGCTGCTGCCCGTGGTGCGATCATCCGGGTGGACCAGCTCGAGGATATTGGTCCCGACCAGCGCGTCCGGTGCCGTGGCGCGCAGGAGCCGGGCGGCGGCGGGGTTGGCGTACCGGATGACGCCCCGCTCGTGGACAACGACCCCGTCCGGCGCGAGGTCGACGAGACCCCGATACTTCGCCTCGCTCTCGCGGAGGGTGTCGCTCTGCTCGCGGAGCTCGCCCCTCTGGCAACGGAGCTCCTCGTTCTGCGCTGCGATCTCCTCCTCGCGGCCCTGGAGAGCGTCGCTCTGCGCCGCGAGCGCCCGCGCGGCCTCCACCTCGCCGGTCACGTCCTGCCAGATGGAGAGCGCTCCGGCGACCCGGTCGCCGTCCCGGATTGGGGAGGCCGTGGCGAGGACGTGCATGGTTCGCCCGCCGGCGGCCGTGATCGTGAGCGGGACGTCTACGGCCTCCTCGCCCGCGAGCGCCCGTGCTGCGGGGAGATCGGACGGAGCGACGCCGGGGCCGTCGCGGTGGCGAACGAGAAAGCAGGCAATCACGTCGGCCGACGTCATGCCCGCCAGCGGTCCCCCGGCCAGCGCCTCGGCCCGGTCATTTGCGGCCCCGATGCCCCCATCCGCGAGGTACGCGAACGCGGGCTGCCGGATTGCGGCGAGGATCTGCGCGGGAACGGGCATGGGAGGGTTCACTGTAAATTTATCGGTCACTGTTCCCGATGCAGGGTTAAAATGGTTCCCTTTTTCACATTCCCCTGCGCCAGAGGGGGTGCCGCGGATTTACGCGGCCGGGAGGGTGAAGAAGAAGGTCGAGCCCTCGCACGGCGTCGACTCGACTCCGATCCGGCCGCCGTGACGGTCGGTGATCCGTTTGATGATCGGACGGCCGATCTCCCATCTCATCCCATTGCCGGCGGCGGCGGATAGTATTCCGTGCCACCGGCCACCCCGCCCGTATCGATCCCGAACCGAATGGCGGGGCGTTAAAATGCGGTCTGCATCCGGCCTTTACGTTCAGTCATCCCGAGCGCGCCTTCGGGAGAGCATGCCGGCAGCGCAGACGGCTCCGAGGATCGAGACGCTCACGATGAGAAACGAGCTCCCGGCCCCGGGCGACAGCCCCGAAAGACCCGAGGCGTTTGTCCCGTTCGGCGGCGGCGTCGGGATAGTGCCGCTCGCCGACGGCGTCGGCAGCCCGGTCGCGCTGACCGTCGATCCGGCATCGGACATGAGTTCGGGGCCATCCGCGAAGGAGAGCGAACGGGACTCTTTGCTTTCGTCATGTCCGGGGTTCACGTTCTCGAGAGCCGCGACCGACCCGATGCCAGTCAGGCATGTAAGCAGAACAACAAGGGGGACAATCTTCATCATGCGGCCGCTGGACATCGACGGTTCCTCGCTGCACCCATCTATTTCGATACAGTAACCTGACCGTCCTGATTTATTGTTTTTGCTATTCGGTCGCCAGCTCCCGCACGGATCGAGGCCGGGAGCAAGAGTGCCGCTCAACGACCGGGCGCGAGGCGTCGGCGCGGCCCGAATGACGAGGCAGTCATTCGCGGGGAGCAGCGGGTCCCGGTCGTGCGTCCGCTGCCGCCGCCCGGCACGGCCACCGTGTCCGTCACCGTGTCGAACCCGCTTGCGGACCGGGGCGTCGCGGGTCTCGCCGTGGGCGTACGTCATGCGATCGCGGCCTGTCATGGTGTTCGGCATAGTATTATAATTACTCATATGATATTCACTCACTATACTCGATGGATCGAAAGCCGCTCGGCGTGCGGGCGACTGTCGTCGTGACCCCTCGATGGATCCCCAGGAGGAGTGAGCATACGATGAGACCGAGGAACAGACTGTTCATCACTGCAAGCATCGTGCTGGCCCTTGTCGCCGTCGCAACGACAGCGACCGGCGCCGGCATCTCGCCGGCATCGGCGAGCCGGGAGACCACGCTCTCCGCCGTCGTTACCGGGCTCACGTACAGTCCCGGCGCCGGGGCGACCATCCCGCGCATCACCATCACCGCCCGTCCGACGACCGTCGAAACCGCGACCGTCACCGGCATCTCGCCGGCGTCTGCGCAGCAAGGCAGCACGCTCGACGCCGTCGTCACCGGTTCGGGGTTCCTGTCCGGCGCCACGGTCAGGCTCTCCAGCGGCCGATCCATGTTCTCCGCCTCGAGCGCGACGACGCTCGGCGAGACCCGGATCAGCTGCACCCTGGCCATCCCGGAGGACGCACCGCCCGGCGACTACACCGTCTCGGTCCAGAACCCCGGCCAGGTCGCGGTATCCAGGGCGGCGGCGTTCCGGGTGACCGAAGCGACTTCGACGCCGACCCGGACCGCGACGCCGACCAGGTCACCGACAGCGACACCGCTCGCGTCTTCATCGCCGACATCCGCCCCGGCATCGACCGGGTCGTCGGCGCCGACCGGGGCATCGACAGCGACACTCGCATCGACGTCAACACCCGCATCGACGCCGACCTCCGCACCGACATCGGCCGTTTCACCGACGTCGACTCCCGCATCGACCCCGGCCGTTGTACCGGCATCGACGTCCGCATCGTCATCGGCCGGTTCACCGACACCGACGCCCGCCCGGACGTCGACCGCGTCGTCGACACCGACACTCGGAGCGACCCCGGCGAACGGGGCGACGTATGCGCAGGCCGTTGCATACGGCACCGCCGGGGCCGAGGGCTGGAGCCGCGCCTGGGGCGCGAGCGACATCGGACAGATCCGGCAGTTCCTGGGCGAGATGAAGACCGCGTACGCGAACTGCCTGGAGACGGCGAATGCGGCGAACGACCCGGCGAACGGAGCGGAGCTCATGCGGCTCGGGTCGACCTCGAGCGCGCGCATCGCCCTCGCCGACGCCGCGCTCGCGATGTACGACGGCGCTGACGCCTATGGGAAAGGGCGGTCGCAGATGGACGGCGGGGACTACCAGTCGGCGGCGGACTCGTTCGGGAGCGCCGCTGCCGCGTTCGCGGTCTCGCACGTGCTCCTCGACAACGCGACCGCGGGGCTGCGGGGCGACGGGGCGACGGATACGGCCGCACTTCTCCCGCTGCTGAAGAGCAAAGGGGCGTACATGCGCGAATTCGAGACGTACGCCCGGGGCTGGCAGCACACGGGATTCGCGTACCGGGCGCGGGCCGAGGGGAACGCGACCATCTCCGGGTACGAGGCGGCGCTGGCGTCGCAGCTGTTTGCCGACCTGCAATCGCCGTCGGTATTCAGTGCGGACGCGGCCAGGAACTTCGACATTCTTGCCCCGATGGTGCCGAGAACCGCCGACTCCGGCACCGTTCAGTCCGCGGCGGAGTACCTGATGTTCACGGTGTCGAGCGCCAGCCCGGAGACGATACCCTCCGGGGCGGCCGCCCAGGCATTCGACGTCTACGGAAGCGGGTTTCTGCCGGGGGCCCAGGTACAGCTCTCTCAGGGCAGCTGGAACGGCGACACGTATCGTCTTGACGCGATCCAGGAGACCGTCTCCCTGACACATATCAGGTGCGCCGTCAATATTCCCACCTGCGCCGGTTTCAAAGGCGAGTACAACGTCTACGTCCAGAACCCGGACGGCGCGGTCAGGTGTCTGCCGTGGGGTGTCAGAGTGGCCGATTACGAGAACCCCATCACGATCGAGCCGCGGTGGGCGAGCCCCGGCGAGACGATCGCGTTCCACATCTCCGACTACGACTCCACGTTGTATCCCGGGACCCGGGTCAAGCTCGTGGGCCTGGACGGAGAGACGATCGAGGCATCGGGAGAGACAGTTACCGGGGACGTCGAGCTCGAGTGCACCCTGGCCATACCGTCGGACGCAAAGGGCCAGATGTACGAACTCTTCACCGGGCCCCCCGAGGGGTCCGCGTGGGACTTCAGGGATGTCACGTTCTCCGTATTGGACGGTCCGACCGTCACCGGAATGGACTGGTATATCCAGCCCCGCGCCACGACAGCGAGCCGTACTGTCATGGGCATGAACTTCGAGTCCGGCGCCCAGGTCAGGCTGAGGGGATCGGACGGATCCTACATCGACGCCACCGATGAGACGCTCCGCCAGGGACCGAGACTGCAAATGAATCTGGCCATCCCGCCCACTGCGACAATCGGGTGGTACGACATCGAAATCCAGACCCCCGGCATGACCACGTGGAATCGCGTATACGACGCCTACCTGGTCAATCCACGACCGCTCATTGCCGGCATCTCGCCGTCGACGGCAATGGCCGGCGAGACGATCAGCGCTGTCATTCTCGGGAACGACTTCATCTCCTCTGCCGGTTTCCAGGCAGGCCTCTCCATGGATCTCCGCGCCGAGGACGTGGTCTCCCAGAGCCCGGGCTCTATCACCTGCAGCTTGAAGATCCCGCCCGGCACCCCGCCCGGCGACTACAACCTGTTCGTCCATATCAATACCGACCTGGATTCCGGGATCGGCGGTGAGACGACGTGGGCGTACAACGCCTTCCGGGTCACACAGGGATACAGCAAAGTCACGTCCGTGTCTCCCGGCCAGGTACAGCGCGACCACCGCACCGCACTGTATATCCAGGGCATCAACTTCAAGCCCGGCGCCCATGTCAGGTTGAAGCAGGGCGCTGTCACGATCGACGCGGAGGACGAGCAGGTCGCCGGGACGTTCCTGACCTGCGAGGTGACGGCTCACGGGTTCAGCACACCGCCGGGGCCGTACGATGTGTATGTGGAAAACCCGAGTACACCGGAAGACCCCGGAGTGACGGAAAATTATCCCCTGGAGAACGGTGTGACCGTCCTCTGACGGCCGGCGCACCGCCCGCGCCGGGGGGGCTGGTCGCTTCCGCCCCCGCGTCTCCCGTGCCGGGTCGGGCGACGAAAGACATGGGGAGACGGACGCGGACCCTGGCAGTATGGCTCAGGACAGGTCGTCGCGCCGAGCGGACCGGAGATTGGCGGAACGTATTCCGGTCCCGTGCCGTTCCCGGGCCTGTTATCGCGAGGGAGTTCGCGACCCTCGACGACCCGACGGCCCGCGCCCGGTCGTCGTTCCAGGGG
>DUGU01000288.1:0-519 GCA_013331215.1 Methanoregulaceae archaeon | reverse complement strand
GACGGGGTGCCGGGATCCGTGGCCTCGAGGCCGGAGCGACCGGGATTATTCGCAGGAAAGTACGGGGCGGGACACCCATCGATCCGGTCTCCGCGACGGCTCTTCGGGCCCTCCCCCCGGCCGGACGAAAGAGAGTGGGGGTCCTGCCGTGCCTCGGTCAGGAGCCGGGGTTGGAGACCGGGCCCACGGGGTCGATGACGAAGTCCAGCTTGTCCTTCGACAGCGTCAGGCCCGGCTTGATGAGCGTGATCTGCGGCGTCACCTTGAGCGTGGGCAGGTTCGTGAGGTGGAACGATGGATTCACGACCAGTCCGTTCGTCACGTGGATGTACCCGCCCTTCTCCTTAATATCCATGTAGAAGTCCTCGGAACCGGTGCCGTAGAACTTCTCGCTGAGCCTCACGGTGTACGTCCCGGGGTTTTCGAAGGTGTACGACTGCACCTTGCCACCCTCGATGGTCGACATGGGGCCGTCGTCACTGAACCACCAGGTCCGCTTCTGGACGTCGCACGGGGAGG
>DUGU01000177.1 GCA_013331215.1 Methanoregulaceae archaeon | reverse complement strand
GAAGAGGAGCAGGCTCATCTGGAACTCGATCGTGCTGGTCAGCACCTCATTCATACATCACCCCTCCCATTTGCCGCTCTCAAGCTACTAACATTGCGTCCTCCGCGGATAATCGGTTTCCTCGTCTCCCGCGCTCCTTCGTGATTCCAGGGCTGGTTCATCAGTTCACAGATGACTCCCGGAACAGCAGAGCTGTGGCCTGCTCCAGCGCTCCAATCTCCCGATCGCGCCGGGCTGCCAGGGCACCGCTCCCCTCCTCGTGCCGGGTTCGGGCCTCCACGGACGCTGCGATCGCCTCGCGGGTCGCCTGCACGGCGTCGGCCAGCCCGTCATCGAGCTCGGTTGCGTACCGTCGGACGGCCGCATTAAGGGCCTGGAGCGTGGCCCAGCGGAGGTTCTCCACGTTCGACCTGACCTGGTGAGAGGCCTGTTGCCCGAGACGTTCCCGGACGCGCCGCTCCCGCGGGGAGCGGGGCAGGGCCCGCTCGACCAGTTCCGGAGGGATCGGGACCAGGGGGTCATCGACCAGTCTCGCCGTACCCACCAGACCCGCGACCCCGTCTCGAACTGGTGCTCGGCATTGGGGACCCGGTACGGGATTTCAAAGAGCTCGGCCGCGACAACCCGCACGGACCCAATCAGCCGGGCTGCGTTCTCCTGGTGTACCCGAAGCCGGTCTCCGAGCTCCTGATCCATGAGCGCCGCCGTCGCCTCCAGCTCTGCCGGGAACTCGTCGGAGACGACGCCGGCCATCGCCTCGACCGCGTCCGCCTCGCTCCCGCCGCCGACCAGGATCGCGTCGACAACCGCGGCGAGTCGCGCACGGTACCGCCCGCGGAGCATGTCGGCGTGCTCCTCGAGGAGCGCGGCCAGCCGTTTCTGCTCCCCGACAAGGATGGCCTGGGCGAACCGCCGCTGCTGCTCGGCCTCCGCGATCGCCTGCTCGAAGTGCCGGCGCTTCTCCTCCAGCTCCTCGATCGGCATCGCGAGGATCGCGTTCGCCCCGCAGCGGGCCTTGTTCGGCGTCCCGTCCCGAATGCAGAGCACCTGGTCGACAGCCAGCTGATTGGCCGCGTCGAGGCCGGTGATCATCGGGGCGATCTCGGTGTTGACGGCGTTGACGGCCTTCCTGACGCCCTTGCCGGCATATCCGCCGGTGTCCCGGTCGCGCATCTCGACGGCCTCGTGGATCCCGGTCGACGCCCCGGACGGGCAGGAGGCACGGGCCGCGATCCCGCACTCGAGGGTGAGGTCGACTTCGACGGTCGGGTTGCCGCGCGAGTCGAGGATCTCGCGGGCTTTGACGGACTGGATCGTGCTCTTCATGGGGTCTCTCCGGCGGAGATGATCGCGATCAGCACGCTCGCTCCGGAGCAGGTCGGTGTGTCAGCAGACCCGGGCCGGGCACAAACCGGGGACGATATCGGTCCACGCCCCGGGGGCGGACTGATAGAGCTGCAGACTGGAATGGGTGCTGGTCTTCGATCGATATGACAGACGTCATCAGCCGGGTGCCGGCGGTTGTTCGGCGGACATCATCGCCGGGATCGACGCATCGTTCGGACGGGCGCGCCTGCACCGTACCAATAGTGAGGTGAGGACGGGGTAAATCAGTTATCCTGACCGGATTGACGAATCGCGCCGCAGTGTTTCCCTCGAAAGAGTGCAATGGCTTTGTCCCCGGTTGCTCAAGAATGGGCGCACGATGTCGTCTCTCTTCAACCACTCCGCCTGGGACCGGGTGCTTCATGGCGACGGTAGCGTCACTGCGCACCATAGGTGCGTGTGTTGACATGTTCGCGCTATTTATGAGAAGTGAAACGCCGTTCCTCCGGGCGGATGTTCTTGATGAAACTCCCTGGCAGCGTATATGCCAACCACGAAGAGAGGTGAGGCCAGCCGGCTCTGCTATGCGTGCTACCAGCGGTGGGCGCAGCGGGGGATCGAGGACGGTTCGCAGACGGTCTCGTGAAGGCGCGCAGAGCAGGGTCGCAAACACATTCGCGGCCCGGGCACGTGGCAGACACCGGTCCGCCGCCCTCTCCCGATCCGTGACACAATCACCCGCTGTGCGTCTCAGGTGAGCCTGAGCCGCTGACCGTTCATCATCAGGTGAACGTCACTGTTCAATGTATACCCGAGCTCGTGGGCGAACTGGGCATAGCTTGCCGTCATCTTCAGATCTCCATGGGCGGGGATGATGTGCTGCGGGTGCAGCAGGCCGACGAACTCGCGGTGGTCCTCGCGGTACGCATGGCCGCTCACGTGCAGGTCCGGGAAGATCCGGGCGCCGGCACCCCGGAGGCCCTGCTCGATTGCGGCCCGGTTCCCGTGGTTCATCGGGTTCGGGATGATCCCCGCCGAGAAGATCACCTTGTCGCCCTTGGCCAGCTGGTAAGGGGTCTCGCCGCGCGCCAGGCGGGTGAGCATGGCCCCCGGCTCGCCCTGGTGCCCCGTGACGATCGGGAGGAACTTCTCCTTGCCCTCCTTCATCATCCGGAGCAGCATCCGGTCGATGACCTTCCGGTTTCCGTAGACGCTCGTCGTCTTGGGGTACGAGACGTACTTCATCCGTTCCGCGGTCACGCCGTACTTCTCCATCGAGCGGCCGAGCAGCA
>DUGU01000024.1 GCA_013331215.1 Methanoregulaceae archaeon | reverse complement strand
AACTACAACCAAGACAAACCCAACGATAATACCCTCTCCTTCAAGAGCGATTGTAAGGGAGGGAGCGCCATACCAGATTTGGATAAATGATATCGATGCTGTTGGGAATCGAACAAAGTACGCTGTCAGACCTTACGAAGGGTATAGATATCTTATAGTCGATTTTTCTGTGCGCAACAACTACTTCGATTATAATAATGGCGGGNNACTCCTATTGTGCCATTTCCCTTTATGCCAATTATCTATCAGATGCATTTGGTCCACAATTGATACTTCCGGGAGAAACCCGGCGTGGAAGTTTGTTTTTCGAAGACAGCGACCAGTATTTTGAGGTTCGTGGCTATTCGATAAGGTATGATATATAATTTATATACTATGGCGTGTATGGGGATCTTGACTCTAAAAATGAATACCTTTCTCGCCTTTTGCATTTTCTATCTCTTCATCCAACTGCATTAACTCATAAACCAATGTATTGATCTCATCGTCCTTCCTCATCTGCTCCTCTCTCCCTTGCTCCCATCGGTCCTGTTCTGCTTGGATATTTTCTTCGGAGGTCGTTTTTATTCCCTCTAACATCCTTCGTTTTTCGGCTATCTCTTTCTCCAATATTTCTACCTGTGATAACGGCTTTTCTTTGGCATCAGCAAGTGTAGGATCTTCAAAAAAATAGATCCGGCCCCATACCGACAGATATTCTTGATAAACCTGCTCGTATGTAAAATTCTTATAATGTTGCCATTGGATTGTATTCATCTCATTACTGACAGTATAGTCTCGAAAATCATTTTTAAGCCCAGCATGAGTCGATTTCTGGATGAAATATTTTCTCAGATACTTTACTTTCATCTCTTTCGTCCTAGGGTTAACACTGTTAATTTTATGATTACGGAGGAAAGTCGCTACCTTAGTTGACTCGAAAATTATGTCATCGTCGTTCTTGTCTTTAATCGACTCTTCGAGGATCGGGATTAGAGATGGGTGGATCGGTACGTAATGCTCCGTACCAGTCTTGTCAATCTCATGATTGACTAACACACTGGGGTAAGGTGAAAGACTGATTGCCTCTCTGATATGCCTGACAGTTAGCCTATCAGCCGTGGAAGGCCGCATACCGGTGTAGGCTAAGAGGAGAGTTAACGTGAATGCCTGATGCGGATCTGATAGGTGTGTTTGGTTATCGTTGATGTGGTTGAGGAGGTTAGTCACATCCTTATCATCAACGATGATCTCGTTGATCCGTCGCGGCTTTGGATTGGGTATCGATTCGATCTGCTTGATATATTTATTTAAGTTAAGATCTCGGGTATCTTGCAGATAATTTAAGAATCGCTTTACCGTTGAGAGTGCCTTATCTCGACTGCTATAAGATGTATATGCCTCAAAAAGTTTTGTTGTTGTGATGATGATCGTGTTTCTATTGATAATGCCTTCAGTATACACCCATATAAAATCACGTGCAAACCGCGCGTTAGCCTGTCCTGTTGATTTGTGACGTCCTCTGCTGATCTGAGTAACAAATTCGTTCAACTCATCATGAGTAAACGAAATATCATCCATGCATGAAGTATGGACGGAATGGACTAAGAATTTGGCCTCACCCACTGGCTTACTCCTCCCACTCGATTCAGTGCTCTTCTCGGATCGAAGCATAACGCTAATCCGTGCATATTCCCTTGAGTAATAGCATGCATATCCCGACGCCCTCGGAGATACGGGCGATGCGCGAGAAGTTCTCGATGACACAGGCCGACCTCGCAGGCCGCGCCGGGATCAGTCAGTCGATGGTCGCGCGGATCGAGGCCGGCTCGGTCGACCCGAGGGTCTCGACCCTGCAACGGATCGTCGCGGTCCTGAATATCGCAGAGCGGTCCGTGGTCACGGCCGCACAGGTGATGCACACTCCGGTGATCGGGGTCCACCCCGAGGATCCGGTCACGAGCGCGGTCGACCTCATGGGCCGGAACGGGGTCTCGCAGCTCCCGGTCCTCCGGGACGGGGTCCCCGTCGGGTGCATCTCAGAGGCCGCCCTCCTCTCGGCGCTCGAGGAGCAGCAGCTCCATCGAGCGCATCCTTACCTCGTCCAGGAGTTCATGGAGCCGTCCTTTCCTACCGTTCCTCCCGAGATGGATGTCGAGACGATCCTTCACATCCTCCAGCAGCACCACGCCGTGCTCGTGGTGGAGGCCGGAAAGGTTCAGGGCGTGGTCACCAAGCACGATCTGATCTCGCTGATCGTCTGAGTCCCCCCGCCGACAGGTTCAAGTCCGGGAGGATTAGAGAGGAGACCTGATCATGGGCTCTCTCTGTCCGGGCTGCGGCTATCCGCTCGAATCACCGGACGACATCTGCCCGCGATGTGCCCTCGCCCAGGTCCTCCCCCCCGTCGTCCCCGCTGTGCCGGTTGGCACTGACAGGAGCCACCCCTTGGAACGGCGGATGCCGGTCAGCCCGGATCGGGATGTGCGGCGGAGCCTGCGCATGCTCCTCGCTATCGCTGTCGGGCTGACCCTGCTCCTATTTGTGGTGATCGCAATCCTCATCTGGGTTCTCTTCGGCCTCTAACCGCAGGTGCTCAGAGCTGCGAGACGAGGTCGCGAAGCACGGCTCCCGGGTCGTCTGCCTTGACTACCGACGAGGCGAGGAGCACGCCGTCAGTCCCGAGATCGATCGCAATCCGGACGCAGTCGCCCGACTGGATCCCGGCACCGGTCAGGATCTTCACTCCTGCATTCACCTTACGGATCGCCTCGACCGAGTTCCGGATGATCCCCGGGTCCGCCTTCGCCACCGAGATGCCCGAGCCGATCAGCTCGGGCGGCTCGATGGCGACGAAGGAGGGGTTGAGGGCTGCGGCCCCTGCGCTGGTCATGACGTTGTTGGTGCAGACGACCGACGTAAGGCCGTTCTTCTCACAGGCCCGGACCGAGGCCTCGATCTCGGCAAGGGTCAGGCGGCGCTCGGAGTGGTTGATCAGGCTCCCCTTCGCGCCCGCCAGTTTCAGGGCGTCGGCCGTGATATGCCCGGTAGCTGCGCCGGGCGCGACGCCGTCAATATGTTGAGCGTAGATGGGAATCTCGAAGTGGCGAGCGAGGGGGTGGAGATCGACCAGCTGCGGACAGACACCGATCAGTGCGCCGCTCTCGGACGCGACCTCTTCGGCCGCCCGGGCGATGCGGTGGGCGTTCTGGCCGAGTCCCTCTCTGTACGTCTTGAGGTTGATCAGGATGACGACCTGTCGCATGGGGTATCGTGCTCCGATCGCGGCAATAACTGTTCCTCTTCGTTCCGGCCGCGCACGAACGGGCCGGTTGTGATCCCGCCAGCCGCGATCGCCCGAAGCTCCTCCTTCAGGACCGCAAGCGTCGCTCCGCGCCCGGCGACAGGGGCGGCGAGGGCTGCGATGCCGGCTCGGTACGCTACGACGGCGGCGGCCGCCCACGCAGGGCTCCGGCCCCTCGCATCCACGACCAGCAGGTCCACTCCGGACCCGGCGAGCGCGGGGAGGCGATCCACGAGGCATGTCTCGACCGCGTTCAGGACGCGGACACGGCACTCGCCGTCGGCGAGGAGTGGAAAGCGGCGACGGCGTTCGTCCTCGAGCGCGAACCGCGCACCGGGACCGGCCGGGCAGGTGTCGAGAGCGAAGAGACAGTCGTCCGTGACCATCAGCTCGAGGTTCCCCTGGACCATGACGCCGAGCGGGACACTGATCCCCCGAGCCCGGCTCGCGGCAACGGTGTCGGCGATCTCAGTGCGCGCAAGCTCGGGCGAGAGCGTGAGCGAGGCGAACCGGCCCGCAAGTCGGCGCACGGCCCGCGCGTTCCAGAGGTTGAGTCCGGGGCCGCCGTGGATCGGGAGCCCCGGGATGGCGACAGCGATCGCGAGGGCGGCTCCGTGGCCGTCGACCAGGACGCCCGCGACGGGTGCGACTGCGAGCAGTGGGACGGCCACGTCGAGGAATCGCTGGCGGGTAATGCGGGGCCACGCCCAGAGCACGGGGATGGCCCCGCATGCGGCGACTGCGTCGCCAAGCTCGGCGAGGACGGCCTCAGGCCCCGCCGGGAGGCACGCGCAGGGGGCGCCGAGCGAGACACGGGGCTCGATACAGACCTCGTCGGCACCCGCCCGAGCCGCGGATCCGGCCGCTTCGGGCGAATCGACAAGGCACCGTATCCGTAGTAAGGCTCGAGACACCGGCGGCGATCCGCAGGACACGGCGAGCGAGTCCGATCGCGCTCGCGCCGCCGCAACGGCGTCCTTACCGGGCCGTCCGGCCGTAACCATGGCCCCGGCAGCCGCCCTGAGCACGGTCCGGCGGAACTCGTTCAGGACCGAGGCCGGGGCAAAGAGTCCGCCGGGGAGAGCAACCCTGACGCGAGAGAACTCGTACGGAGTGCCGCCGGTCCGCCGCAGGTGCTCCTCGACCACTCCGGCCGAAAGTGGCCGGGACCGGGCCGGGGCCATGGGCTCTCCGACAGCCCGGAACGGAATCGGCGAGTTCCGTTTGCGACAAACGACCCCCTCGGCGACGAGGCGCTGGTGCTCGTCGACCGTGACATCGAGCGCGAGCGTGACCGTGACGGACGGTGGGTGCCACGGTGCTGCGCGGCTCGTGAGGAAGACCGGCGTGCCATCCGCAACAGGCCGGCCGAACGGGACGGGGACCCTCCCGCCCGCCACAGCGTACCTGAGGACGGTGCCGACGTCGAGGTCGGGCCGGCCCCCCGGCGCGG
>DUGU01000067.1 GCA_013331215.1 Methanoregulaceae archaeon | reverse complement strand
ATTTACCCCTCCTAAGTGATAGGAGGTGGTGGTTAAAATGACACTATACCCTTTATTAATCTTTCCCGGTTCCTGTCGCCGGGAGGGAATTCTTCCGCCGGGACGGCCCGGGATCGCCGGAAAAGGGGAAAGACTTCTCCTCAGAGGTGGTTGAAGAGCCAGACGACGTCGGCGAACTCGATGCTGTTGTTGCCGTTGTAGTCGAACGCAACCGCCGGCTCGTTCGTCGCGATCCAGATCATCTGGTTGAAGTAGAGCATGACGTCCGCGAAGTCCGGGCGGTTGTTACCGTTGACGTCATCGCACAGGCCGTCGTTCTCCGTGGACGTCGGCACGCCCGCGCCGCCGGGGACCGTCACTACCCCGGGCGTCGGGGTCCGGGTGGGTGTCACGTTCACGGTCGGTGATGCAGTCGGTGTGGGTGTCTCGTTCACCGTCGGTGATGCAGTCGGTGTGGGTGTCTCGTTCACCGTCGGCGAGACGGTCGGGGTGACCGTGGGCGTTGGGGCTGCGACCGAGAGCTCGATCCAGTCGAGGTTGGTCCGTTCGACCCCCTCGAACGCGAGCGTCAGCACGTGGCCCCCCGCAGGGACCGCGAAGGGGGCGGACATGGTGAAACCGCCGAAGGTCGTCCAGTTTCCGGTCGACCCGACCGGGACGTGTCCCGCCGGAAGGCCGTCGAGGTAGACCCGTACCTCCTTCGTCTCCGCATCGGGGTTCGCCGCGCGCAGCGTCAGGAGGAAGGTCCCGGCCTCCGTCGCATTGACCGAGTACTCCAGGTATTCGCCCGCCCGGGTCCAGCCGACGTCCGTGATGCCGTCCACGGTCTCGATATCAACACCCTCGACCGGCCGGTAGGCCCCGCCGAGGTTGGTGGACTCGAGGTCATGGTACGCGACGCCCTCGCCGCCGGTGTCGAAGTCCTCGGCCTGGATTCTCGTCGGAAGGACGTGCGGGGCCGGGTACGGTCCCTGAGGCACCGGCGTCGCTGTCTCAGTCGGTGTCGGTGTCGGTGTCGGTGTCGCGGTCGGAATGGGGTCTCCTCCCTGAGGTGCGAACTTCTCTACCCGGTCATTATTCGTATCGGCCACGTAGACGTTTCCCGACGGGTCCAGAGCAATGCCGGTCGGCGACCAGAACTCCCCGTCCGCCGACCCCCTTGTGCCTCACGTCGTGAGGAGGGTACCGGTCGACGTGAACTTCTGGATCCGGTGGTGACCGTGGTCGCAGACGTAGACGTTGTCCGCGCTATCGAACGCGATGTTGGTCGGATAGCGCATCTGATCGTCCGCGGTGCCGTTGCCGCCCAGCATCGCGACGAAAGCGCCGTGCGGGTCGAACTTCTGGACGCGGTGGTTGTACTGGTCCGCCACGTAGACATTCCCCGCTCCGTCCACCGCGACGCCGCTCGGATGCCTGAACTGCCCCCTGCCCGTCCCATAACTGCCCCACATGGTGAGCAAGGTGCCGGTCGACGTGAACTTCTCGACACGATTGTTCTGAAAGTCCCCGATGTAGACGTTCCCGGCGGCGTCCAGCGCCGTACCGTACGACAGGTTGAATTGTCCCGGGCCTGTCCCGGAGCTGCCCCATGCGGCGACGAATTGATACGTCTCGTTGGCCGTGACGGCCGGCACGACACAGAAGAGGAGGAGGAGCACGGCTACAACGGAACAGATGCATCCAATCACCTTTTCCCCGGCGGGTTCCCACATCCCCAGAGCGCTATCCATGCACGTGGATATGGCGGAACGAATTATAAAATGATTGAATTTGTCTCGGCCGCGGGCGACCCGATGGCCGGTGATGCGACTCCCTGCGGCAAGGGCCGTGAAGGCGAAGCGAATTGCCCGCTATTCCATCATAGCGGGCCGGAAGCAATCCGCAGCCATTCGTGCGTCCTCCGTTCCCTCCCCTCTGGTCGCCCACTCTCCGGATCAGCGTGCGGGTGGCGGCGCCGACGACAAGGGAGACGAAACGCCGGTCTCCGCTCCGCAAGAGGCGCCGCTGGGAAAAAAGGGAGGTTCAGACCGTCGACTGTGCGAACGGCGACCAGGGTGGATAGAACCGGCCGAAGGTGCTGACCGTCCGCGTCGCCCTGCTGCCGGTCGTCACCGTCGCCGCGGGCTCGATACCCGCGGCCACGCGGCGACCGGTCACGGACGGCGCCTGCCAGGCCGCGAACCGCTTGCCCCAGGCACGGGACGGCGCGGACGTTACCGCGGGCTCGGGCGTGGGCTCGAGGACGGGCGCGGCCCCCGGTGCGATGCCGGGCGTGCCCGTCGGCTCGGCTACGGTCGGCCCCGTGTTCGTCGGCAGCACCGCCGTCGTGGTGACCGTTGGCATCGGGATCGGCTGGGGGTTGTCCGGCAGCGTCGGGGTCGGCCCGGGCGTGAATGTGACACTGACCACCCCTGTCGGCGCTGCGACGGGTGTCGGCGTGGCCGGGTTCGCCTTCGCGGCCTGGGTCGGCGCGACGCTGGGCCAGTGCGGGGCCGTCGGGATCGGCTCCGGCGACGTCATCGGCGCCGGGGCATTCGCCCCGCCGTAGATCGAGCCGAGCGTCAGGCCGAAGTACGTCTTGCCGCTGTCCGCCGGAGTGCGGTCCGTGATCACGACCTCATTAAGGGGGATATTCGCGAGGAACTTCGCGCCCTGCTCCGCGAGGAACGCGTCGCCGAAGACCTCCTGGCCGTGGACGTACTCCGGGACCACGTAGCGTCCCGAGGCCTCCTGGTCGACTGCGTAGCAGCCGTGAACTCGGCCGTCGGCCGTGTCGCGCGTGTACACGACGATATATCGGTACTGGTCGACGCCGTGGAGCGAGAAGACGTCCCCCGCGACCCAGACATGAGCCGGGTCCGCGGGAGGCTGAAAGGGCTGGCCGTCGGCGGCGTTCGCGATCACAATGGGCGTGGGCGTGACGGCCGCTCCGGCTGCGGCGACACCTGAGATGAGCAGGAGAAGTAGACCGCAGACCGCGATCACTCGTCCTCCCCGCTGCTGAGGTCTCATGGACATCTATTGAGCGGGAGCGTATTTACCAATATGTGTCCCCTGGGGGTCCGGTGAATCTTCTAAAAAGATAAAACGGCCGTCATCTCCGGCGGTGGATCAGCAGGGCCACGCCGCCGAGAATGGCGAGTGAGACCACGATCACGCCCGCCACCGGGATGCCCGAGGTCTGGACCCGCGTCGAGACCGGGGCGTACGAGACGTACGCAGACAGGGTCTGGTTCGTCGTCGGGAGTGCCGTCGTGACTGCGGTCGCGAGCGGCTGCGTCGCGACCGTCTCGACCGTTGCGACCGTGGTCGGCTGCGTCGTCGTGGGGGTCGCCGTTGTTGCGGTCGTGCTCACGCCGCCCGAATCGATGTCGTTCGTCGGATAGGAGATCGGCGCGAGCGTATTCTGCGTGAAGGTGACGATCGGCTGGGACTCGACCGGGAGCGCGCCCGTCGAGAAGGTCCCGCTCCGGCCCGAGGCGGTCGCTGTGATGTCCGTGAACTCGGAGAAGTCGCTGGTCCAGTACCGGACGTGGTCGACCGAGACCGTGAGGCTCGAGCTTCCCTCGCGGATCGCGCGCAGGGTGATCGCCGCGAGGGGATACCGCCCCTGCGGGTACCCGCGGCGGAAGTCGCCGAGCATGATCCGCACCGAGTGGTCGCTCGAGACGGCCGCGGTCGTGTTCAGGACCTTGATCGCCGCGGACTCGTACGTGACCATGGACGGGTCCCAGCTGATGTCGACGTAGGTGTCGCCGAAGGGCGGGTTCCACCCGTTGTCGACGATGAGCTGGACCACGCCGTCGGCCCCGACGGGGACGTTTCCGACCGGCGTGACGGTGAAGATCCCGGTCCCGGCAGGGACCGTGTACGACCCGGGCACGATCGTCTGGGCGGACACGACCGTTGCCGCCGCTGGCAGGCTCGGGGCCGCCGGGGCCTCGTACGTCGGGGCCGTGGTCGCCTTCGAGGTCGGCGCCGTTGTCGTCGGAGCCGTCGTGGCCTGCGTACTGGTCTTTGCCGTCGTGGGCGCCGTCGTTGCCTTCGAGGTCGCGGTCGTCGCCTTGGTCGTTGCTGCCGTGGTGGCCTTCGTCGTCGCGGTCGGGGTGACGGACACGGTCACACCGCCCGGAACCGGGACCGTCGTCGCCGACGAGACGGCCGCGGTTCCCGTGGCTGCCGCGGCGACGGAGACCGGGAAGATCATGCCTCCGGCGAGGGCCACCAGTAGCAGGCCCATGACGAGCAGGCGGGCTCCCCGCATCTTCGAGAGGTACATACATACGATTGGAGAGATCGGGTCATAAGAGTTGTCGACGAGACACTCCGTGAAACGGCCGTATCTGCCGGATCATGAATAAATAAGGATATTTTGAAGGGTTTTGGTATTTAGTATGTCCCTGTTGATCTCATTTGATAGAAGATATTTAATACTAAGAGGCGCAGTGACCCTCGTTGCAGGAGTAAAAAAAACCTGTATCGGTGTTGGACATGACGGACCGCGAAAAGAGTTCGAACGAACGCCGGGGCCTGGCCTCGGCGAGTGAAGAGACCAGGGAACACGCCTCCCGCCTGGGCGGCGAGGCATCGCACAAGGACGACGTCAAGAAAGCCCCGGGTGTCGGCCACGGCGGGAGCCACGGAGGGTCGAAGGGATCCGAAGAGCGTTCGAACCGGGGTCTCGCCTCCGCCGACGAGGAGACGAGGGAGCGCGTGGCCCGGGCGGGCGGCGAAGCCCCGCACCGCGTCCGCGGCCTCCAGGCGGCGGACGAGGAGACCAAGGAGCGCGTCGCGCGCGCCGGCGGGGAAGCCCCGCACAAGGAGCGCGGCCACAGCGCGAGCGAGCACGATACGAAGAAGAGCTCGAGCGGCACCAGGAGTTCCTCCGGCTCCCGGGGACGGGACTAAAATCCATCCCTCCTCCCCTCCTACTGAAACCTTTACCCCTTGAGCCCCTGATACTCCTTAGATGGACGACCGAATCTGCCCGCTCGTCAGCGGCCGGAACGGACTGCTCGTGCACTGTCTCGGCGAGGACTGCCATGCGTGCCGGACGGCCGTACTCGTACCGGACGGCGAGACCGTCAGCCTCTGCGCCGCCTGCAATCATCCGCCGGTTGAAGGTGGGCGGTAGGGGCGCTCGGCCCCGGGTGCGCCCGTACGACATGAGTCTCCGCCGGGTTGTCCCGAGCGCGACGGCGCCGGGGAAGGAATGACCGTCGAGGGGGACTGCCCTGTCAACCAGGGTGCTCCCGGTATTCCGGAGAAGAAAAAAGACTCCCGATCGGGCAGCTCGCGCATCCGGGCGGTCGGGCCCACCGCCCGGGGAGTGTCCGCCGCGCGCCCGCGGCCGGACCGGTCGCTATTTACGAGTGCCGGTTGAGATATCGGACGATGGCGATGCCGAGACCGCCGAGAGCGAGGAAACCTATCGCCTCGAGGGTATGGGCGCCGATCAGAAGAATGCCGAGGGCGACCGTGAAGCAGATGGGAAAGCCGAGAGCGATGTACACGGGAACCGCCGGCGGAGCCGCACAGTCCGTCAGCCGCCTGAGCCCGGGGTCCAGCCGGCCCTCATCGGAGCACCCGGTCACCGTCCGTGCGGAGTCGCTTGACGGCGACTTCACATATGAACCTGCTGGTGCCATGAAGTTTCATTTCAACTACTATTGTTTGCTGATATCAATGTTCCGGTTTAGCCTTGCAGATACGCACGGCATAAACGTTCGCCATGGGGGGGACGTCTCCTGGTAGCGGGCTCGCTCGACCCCGGGCTCCTCTTCGAGTTCCTCGCGATCTTCGGGTTCTCGATCGCGGCGCTCTTCGTCTGCAACCGGCTCAAGATCCCGGGGATCGTGGGCTACCTCTTCGCCGGCCTTCTCATCGGCCCGTCCGGCCTCCGGCTGGTCACGGATACGGAGATGATCGGGCGATACGCCGAGCTCGGCGTGATCCTCCTGCTCTTCACCATCGGCCTCGAGATCTCGTTCCGCGAGCTCCTCACCGCCCGCCGGATGCTCGTGCTCGGCGGTGCGCTCCAGCTCCTGCTGACGGGGGGGGCAGTCGTCGCCGCGGCCCTCCTCCTTGGCCTCGCCCCTCCGGTCGCCGTCGTTTTCGGCATGATGATCGCGATCTCGAGCACGACGATCGTGATGAGCGCGCTCGGGGAGCGGGGCGAGACCGGGTCTCCGCACGGCCGGTTTCTGCTCTCGGTCCTGATCTTCCAGGACCTCGCGGTCGTGCCGTTCATGCTCCTGCTTCCCCTGCTCGCCGGCGAGGCCCCCCTCGCGCTGGGGGGGGTGCCGCTCAAGCTCCTCCAGGGCGGAGTCGTCCTCGCCGCAATCCTGATCAGCCTCCGCTGGGGAGTCCCGGCCCTCCTCTACCAAGCCGCGCGGGTCAGGTCGAGCGAGGTCTTCCTCTTCTCCGTCGTCGGCATCTGCGTGCTCACGGTCTACGTCGCGGGAATGCTCGGTCTCTCGTTCGCGTTCGGGGCGTTCCTCGCCGGCCTGCTGATCGCCGACTCCGAGTTCCGCCACGAGGCCCTGACCCTGGTCCTGCCGTTCCGCGATATCTTCGCCGGGCTCTTCTTCGTCTCGATCGGGATGCTCCTCGAGATCGACTACCTCCTCGCCAATCCGCTCCTCGTGGGCGGGCTCACCCTCGGAATTATCGTCGTCAAGGCACTCTTCGGTATGCTCTCGGCGCGGGCGCTCGGCCTCTCCGTCCGCCCCGTGGTGATCGGAGGGCTCTCGCTCGCTCACGTCGGGGAGTTCTCGTTCGTGATCGCGACCGCGGCCAGCTCGCTCGGCGTCCTGTCGGCCGGCGCGTACCAGCTCTTCCTCAACGCGGCCGTCCTCTCGATGGCCGCCGCACCGTTCCTGATCCAGCTCTCCCGGGCCATCGGCGACCGCCTGGCCGCGGCCGTCCCCCAGCGCGGCGGAGAGCAGGAGCCGTCGCCCCTCGCGGACCACCTGGTGATCATCGGGTACGGCCTCTCGGGCCGGAAGATCGCCCGGATCGCCCGCGAGTCCGGCATCGCCTACACGGTGATCGAGGCGAACCCCGAGACCGTCCGGCACGAGCTGGCGGCCGGCGAACCGATCCTCTTCGGCGACGCGGCCCACCCCGGCGTTCTCCGGAGTGCCGGCGCGGACCGCGCCCGGGCGCTCGTCTGCGTGATCTCCGACCCCGGCGCGGTCGAGCGGATCGTCCGGGCCGCCCGGGCCGTGAACCCCGAGCTCTTCATCGCGGTCCGCGTGCGGTACGCCGGCGAGGTCGAAAAACTCCGCGAGAGCGGGGCCGACGAGGTGATCGCCGAGGAGTTCGAGGCCCTGATCGAGCTCGTCGCCCGCGTCCTCTCGGTCTACATGGTCCCGTTCAACGAGATCGAGGGCTACGTCGACCGCGTGCGCGCCGACGGGTACGCCATGTTCAGGTCGCTCCGTGCACCGGCCGGGACGGGCGTGGACGCGAAGGGCCGGCTGTACGACCTCGACATCCGGACCTATCGCGTCGCGTCCGCGTCGCCGCTCGCGGGCCTCCGGCTGGAGGAGTCGGGCCTGCGCGACCGGTACGGCGCGACCGTCCTGGCCGTCCGGCGCGAGGGGGGGACCATCACGAACCCACCGGGCGATCAGGCGCTCCTGCCGGGGGACGTGGTCGTGCTCATCGGCTCGCCGTCCGGGCTCTCCGGTGTCGGCGCCCGGTTTTCGGGCGCGGAAGAAAAAAAATAGAAGTTATCGGCGGACCCGCAGGACCAGCAGGCCCGCCAGAACGACCCCGGCGAGCGCGAGCCCGTCGACGGGGCCCGACCTGGTCGTGGTCGGGACGGCCGTTGTCGGCGGCACCGTCACGGTGGTGGCCGCCGTGGTCAGCGTCGCGGTCGGGGTCGCCGCCCCGCTGGCTGCGAGCGCGGCCGAGACCTGCGCCGTATCCCCTTCGGTCACCTGGACCGAGGTGGCCCAGTCCTGGTACCCGGACGAGCGGATCAGGAGGGTGTGCGCGCCCGTCGGGACGGTCACCATGGTCAGGGGGGTGAGCCCGCGGTAGACGCTGTCGAGATAGACCATCGCCCCCGAGGGCGACGAGACCGCAGCCACCTGGCCGCTCGGGTTCGCGCCCGGCATGTCCTTGAGCGTGGCGACCACGCTCGTTGCCCTGCCCGCCGTCACGGTGACGGTCGTCACGTAGTCGTAGTACCCGCCCAGGGAGAGGGCGATATCGTGCTCTCCCGGAGCCACGCCCGGCATGTCGAGCGCGTCCCAGGGGTTCGTCTGCCCGCTGTAGGCCCCGTCGAGGTAGACCGAGGCGCCGGCCGGGTACGAGACCACATCGACGGATCCGCTCGTGGACGGCTGCACGGCCAGGGTCACCGGGAGCTCGAGGGTCGAGCCCGTGGCGATCGAGACCGTTGTCGAGTACTCCTGGTACCCGGAGCGGCGGAGGAGCACGGCGTGGCTGCCCGTCGCGAGATTGCCGATCGTGATCGGCGTCGAGCCGCGGTAGGCGCCGTCGATGTAGATGTCCGCGGCGGACGGGACGGACGTGATGTGCACGGCGCCGACCGAGGGGGAGATCCGGTTCAGGGTCAGGGTGGCCTGGGCCGTCTGCCCGGCGTTCACCTGGACCGACCGCGAGAGCGGCTCGTATCCGTCAAGAGTCGCCACGACCATATGCATGCCGGGGGCCACGTTCGCATATGTGGCCGGTGCTGTCCGGACGTCCGTGCCGTCGAGGCTGACCGTTGCTCCGCCAGGGCTCGTGGAGACCTGGATGGCGCCGTTGGCCTGGTCGGAGCTGAGCGTGGCAACGACATTCTGCGTCTGGCCCGACGCGACGTCGACCGTGGTCGAGTAGGTGGCGTACCCGTCCAGCTGGACCGAGACCCGGTGCTTGCCCGCGAGGACGCTCTGGACGACCGGCGATCCGCCCGCTGCCGGGGTCGTCCCGTAGAAGGTCCCGTCGATATAGACGCTCGCCCCGCTGGGGGTGGACAGGACCGAGATCGTGCCGAAGGTCGAGGTCTGCGTGACGGGCGGCAGCGTCCCCGTGATGTCGCGGAGCTGCCCCGCGTCCACCGAGAACGTGGTCGCGTAGTCCTGGTACCCCTGCTTGACGAGCCGGATCGTGTGCTGCGTGCTCGCCGTGACCTCGATGGCCGGGGACTGGCCCTGGCCCATCGGGGTCGCACCGCGATAGATGTCGTCGATGTAGACGAGCGCCCCGCCGGGGGATGACGAGACCCGGACGAGACCGATGTCGCCGTCGGCGAGGACGGGGGCCGCGAGCGCCGCGAGGACGAGAATGAGCCCCGCAATGAGGCATGAGAATCTGAACGGTGTCATAGTGTTCGCAATAGGCAATCCGCTGGGGCGGATTAATACGTTTCGAAACAGCGCGGGGGGGATACGAGGGTCGACGGTATACCGTAGTGCAGTGAGAGGAATCAAGGGGGTGACCCCGGTTTCAGGAGCAGTCCCTATCACGCTCCCCTGCGCGACCTCTCGACCGGCCGGATCTCCTGCACGATCTTTCGCGACAGATAGCTGGCGTAAATATCGGGGCAGACGAAGATCCCCGTCAACCTCCCGTTCTCTTCCATGACCGAGAGAGACTCCCGGCGGTCCGCCATCAATAACAGCTTCATCGAGAGCCCGATGTTCTCTCCGGCTTCATGGCGAAAGAGGGACGACGCAATATCGCTCCCGCCGGCATAGCACTGTATCGGGGCGGACCGGGAGAGTTCCTTTCTTCCGATAACAAGGTATACATCGACCCGTTGTGCCGCTCGTGCAATATCGCTGCCATAGGCGGTGAGAAATGCTTCATCATCGCAGAGAAGAATAATTTCCGATTTCGCCCGGCGCAGCATCATCCGGATCTGATTGTCCCGGGTCCATTCAGTGCGCAGTTCATATCCCAGCATGAGGGGTTCCGGCGTCTCGGTCTCCAGGGCCTTCATGCGCTGATACAGTCCTTCGAGCGACGTCGCGGATTCCCGTCTCAGCCGCTCGAACGTCTCGATCACATCGACGGGCGAGTACCGCACCGGCGACGTCCCGGACGAGACGATAAACCCTTTCTGGGCCAACCAGGCGAGCGTCTCATAGATTCTGCCGCGGGGGATCTTCGTCTGTTCATGGATCTCGCGAGCACTCGCCACCCGCAACGCCGACAGGATCACATACACCTTCGCCTCGTATTCGCTCATCCCGATTCCTTTCAGTTGCGACAGCAACGAATCGTCGATCATGACTGGAGCTACTCACTTCAGGAGCATTTTCTTCATCGTTCGATAGCGGTAATCTGATGAGGCATGGGTACTGGACCATTTAAACCGACGAGATGGACATTAGTCTTCCTCTTACTCTCAGCCATGATGATCCTCATGGGCGGAGCAGCCGTCGCACCGGCTCTGCCACTCATCACCCGGGCATTTCCCGATGCACCGGAATACCTCGTCTCGTTAATCGTTACGCTCCCTTCGCTGGCAATCGCTCTCACGGGCATCTTCGTCGGTGCTCTTTCGGATCGGATCGGCAAGATCAAAGTCCTTGTCGCCTCCATCGCCGTCTTCACCATCGCAGGGAGTTCCGGATATTATCTAACGTCCATATACGCACTATTAGTAGGAAGATTCGTCCTTGGAGTCGGCATTGCCGGCATCACCTGTACGACGTCCTCCCTGATTCCCTGTTATTACGACGGAGTGACACGAACCAGAGTCCTCGGGTATCAGGCAGCGGCAATGGGTTTTGGGGTATTAATCCTTGAAATGAGCGGGGGGGCTCTCGCCGGCATCTCCTGGCGTGCAGCGTTCCTGATCTACCTGATTGGAATTATCATTCTCGCAGGTGTTCTCCTCACGATGAGAGAACCCGTTCTTCCGAAAATAGAAAGGAATAGTGTCGAGTCCGGTGAAAAATTCCCTGTCAGTCCCCTCTTCCCGGGATATATCACCCTGTTTCTCGGCAGTATGCTGTTCTTCCTCATGCCCATCAAGTTCCCCTACTTAATAGCGAATATGGATGCGGCGAGGATCCTTGGCGAAAACACCGCGCTGACCAGCGGATTATTCCTGGGGATCATGGGCTGTGCCGCATCGCTCATCGGAGTCTTTTACGGGAGGATCGCCTGGAGACTCCAGCGATACACGATCCTCGCCCTCACGTTCATCTTCTTCGGGGTCGGCTACTGCAGTCTCGGGGTAGCCACGTCGCTTGCCGTCGTTGGGTTCGCGGTGATCTTCATCGGTCTGGGCAATGGCATTTTGATGCCGGCGATCCTGACCTGGATTGCCGCAATCACGCCAAAACAGTTTCTCGGCAGGGCGAGCGGCGGGTTCTCGGTCTCCCTGAACCTCGGCCAGTTCGCCTCCACGCTCGCGTTAGTGCCGGTCATCGCCGTTGCTGTAACATACACTAATATGTTCCTTGCATTCGGGTGTGCGGCGTTCGTGCTCGCCCTGCCGTACATTCTCGCAATGATCAGGGGACAGGGAAGCAATCCCCTCCCGCACACGGTCGAACAGGGAAATTGAAGATCGAAAGGAAACATCACGGGACCGGGGCACCGATCGCCCCGGTCGGGGGTTTGCTGCTCTCTTCATTCCGGCTTCCGCCCGGGTTTCGTCTGGAAGAAAAACGAGGGTGAAGGGGTTCAGCCGAGGACGCGGACAGCACGCGGCTCGCGCACGAGGAGGGCGAGGCTCTCCGAGATGGAGAACTCGAGGGCGTCGACCCTCGGCCCGACGAAGCCGAGCGAGAGGTCCTGGCCCATCACGATCGCGGCATACTGCCGCCCCTCGGCGATCAGGACACCGCCGTCCTCGAGCGCAGGGAGCTTGACGATCGACCGCACCATCTGGGAGAGGTGCTCGAGCTCGGTCCCGCCCATCTCGTACCGGCGGAAGAGGAGGTTGTACCGGCGCGGCGAGAGGCCGAGCAGGTACGGGCCGTGGAAGCCCTCCGCGTCGAGGGCCGTCACGGCGCCGATGACGTCGTTCGCGGCCGCGCCGGTCTTGTCCCACTTTCCGAGCGAGCTCGTGCCGGCCCCCGGCAGGTTCATCAGGCCCGGCGAGCCGCCCGACCCGTTCAGGAGGACGTCGTCCTCCTTTCTCGCGGCCTCTATCGCGGCCTCGGCAAGCACGCCGAGGTTCGGGGGGACACCCGCGTACTCGTAGCCCGCGAGGTCGCGCTTGCCGAGCCAGAACGAGGTGGTGAGCCAGGCGAGCGGGAGGCACGGGCTTGTGGCCACGCCCTCGCTCGCCTCCCGGTCGTCGAGCGGGACCGACTTGAGACCGAAGCCGTACGGCCCCTCGATCTCGAGGAGGCGGCGGACCGAGAGCTGGCTCTTTGCTGCGCCCACCATGGTCTCGTCGAGCATCGCCCATACATCGGCCCCGATCGGGGCCTCGTCGCGTGAAAGGTAGTCAGTGGCCATATCCTTACTCCTTGAGCGATCCGACGGTCGTCTTCGGGCCCTCATCGGCCGCACTCTCGGGGGCGCCGAGCCCCCGGGCCATCGCGTCGACCTCCGCAGCGCCGTCCGCGAGCCACTTGTCCTCGTCGCCGGTCAGGAGCTGGATCAGCCGATTGAACTCGCCGACGTGGACGCGCTCCTCGTTCGCGATGTCGATCAGGACCTTCTTCGCGAGGGGGTGGTCGGTCGCCTCGGCGTGAGCCATGTAAAGGGTGGTCGCGTCCTCCTCCGCCGCCACGTTGAGGCGCATGGCACGGACCAGCTCCTCGAGGGTCATCTTGCGGTCGGGCACGTTTCCAGAGAATGGGTTCGAGAAGTTCGCCATCGGGTATCACCGTCTCCTGGGCCCCGTGCGNNCCGCCGATACCGCGACCAGTAGTATGTACGCATCATCTTCAGCCTCGGGGCGCGCGGCCCCCCGTGAATCAACCTATCTCGGATCGTATAAAAGATTTCGCCTTTGCTGGCCATCCCCGCCACAGCGAGCGCATGCTCCATGGCGAAAGATCAGGTCGACGAGAACGGGAGGGGCACAGGACCCGGGGGTCCCGGGAGGGGGCGTCGCGGCCTCCCGGACAGGGGGAGTTATCCCCGCCTGGCGGTCGTGGGTGCCTTGCTCACGCCCGGCACGGCCGGCGCGAAGGTCGAGGCCCGGATCTCCGCACCGGTGATCGAAGCGTTCGTCTCCGTGGCGGTCGCCGTCACGGTGGGCGTCTCGATCGTCGTCTCGTTCTCGGTGGGGGTGGGTTCGATCGTGGCGGTCGGGTTCGGCTCGATCGTGACCGTCGGTTCGGCGGTCGTCCCGGTCCCAGTCGGCGTCTCGGCGGCGGTTGCGGTCTGCGTGACCGTCGCCCCGGCGCCCTCGAAGGAGAGGGCGAAGACCCGGGCGTTGCCGCCCGTGCCGGCCTGCCAGATCACCATGCCGCCGGAGAGGGCCGGGGTCGAGGTGATCGGCCCAGCGAGGAACCGCGCGGCGCGCTCGTCGCCCGTGGTCGCGTCGAGGACCATGACCCGGCCGTCATAGGTCCCGGTCAGGACGAGGCCGTCCGCCACGGTTGCTCCGCCGGTCGGGGCCGAGTCGAGGGGCTTCTGCCAGGCGGTGCGCCCGGTGGAGAGGTTGATGGCCGAGATCGTGCCGCGGGCCCCGACGAGGTCGAGGCTCGAGGTGATCCCCCAGGGCATGTAGCTCGTCGGGAGCTCGACCGAGGCGACGTAGACGTACCCGTCTGCGCAGGCCATCGGCGAGTGCACGCCCCCGAGCGCGCCCGGCCAGACGGTGATGCCCGCGTCGGGGATCCGCTCGAGGCGGTCGTTCTCGTGGCGGCCGACGGAGGCTGTCCAGACGATCCCTCCGGTCTCGCGGTCGAACGCGATCACGCGGCCGTCCTCGCCCGCGCCGATCACCAGGTCGCGCGCCTGGTTCTGCACGGTCGCGGTCGCCAGTACGGGCGGGATGAAGAAGTCCTGGTTGTAGATATCCGCAGGGATGGCCTGGGTGAACCAGCCGGGCGCGCCGGTTGCCGCATCGACGGCGCCGATGCCGTTCGTCCAGAGGGTCGGGCCGGGCCGGGACCCGGCGTTCGGGAAGGCGCGGGTGCCGGGCGCCGGGTTCGGGCCGGCCGTGGACCAGTACATGGTCCCGTTGCCGTCGACGGCCGGGCTGTACTCGGCGCCGCCGCCCGAGTTCACGGACGGGTTGCCCCAGACGTCCGCCGAGTCGACGGTCGGGAACTCCCAGCGGACCTGGCCCGTTGTGGCGTCGACCGCGTGGAACGTGCCGATGCCGCCGCCCTCGGGTTCGTCGAGGTCGGGGCCCGGCGAGGTCGAGACGTAGACGAGGCCGGTCGCGAACGACGGCTGCATCGCGATCACCATCCGGGCGTCCGCGGTCAGCTGCGTGGTCCAGAGGGGGTTGCCGGTGGCCTGGTCGAGGGCGGCGAGCGAGGGGGGCGGAACGGGGACGTACACCCTGCCGTCACCGGCGACGGGCCCGTGGGGGCCCTCGAAGCTCGCGGCACCGCTCGGGAAAGCCGTCGGCGAGACGGTCGCGGTCTCCGTCGCGTTCGGAGTCCCGGTGGCCGTTACGGTCGCCGTCTCGGTCGCGTTCGGAGTCGCGGTCGACGTGGCAGTCGGGGCGACCGTCGGGGTCTCGTTCGCTTCCTCTCCTGTCGTGGCGATCGTCGTCGGCCCGGTCGTCTCGTTCTCCTCCTGGCCGAGGACGGGCACCTTTCGGAGCTGCTGGAGTGCGGCCGACTCGGTCGGGATCGGTGTCTCGGCCGTCGGGGTCGATTCGACAGTGGTGGTGCCGGTCGCGGTCATGGTCGTGGTCGTCGTCTCGACTGCGATGGGAGTGGCCGTGACGGTGGCGTTGACGTTCGGCGGGATCAGGACCGTATCGATCACGTGGAGGACGCCGTTCATCGCCCGAAGATCCGCCCGGACGACCGTGGCCCCGTCGACCATGATCGCGCCGTCGGGGCCCCGGGTCACGTTCAGGGGCTCGCCCTCGAGGGTGACGAGCGTGGTCGTGTTCAGGAGGTTCTGGGACGTGTACGTGCCGGCCACGACGTGGTACTTCAGGACGTCCGCGAAGACCGCCTCGTCCGCCCGCAGGCTGTCGAGCGTGCCCGGGGCCAGGGCGTCGAAGGCCGCGTTCTCCGGCGCGAAGACCGTGTACATGCCGGTGCCGTTCAGGGGCCCGGTGAGGTTCGCCTCGGTGAGCGCGGTCACGAGCGTCGTAAGGTCCGACTCCGAGGTCGTGACGTCCAGGAGAGTCCGGTTCTCCGCGCCGGCCGTCGGCTCGACCGTCACGTTTCCGGTCGGGGTCTCCGTCGGTGAGACGGTCGGCCCTATCGTCCGGTTGCCGCCCGTGAGGTTGGACTGGTGCCAGCGCTCTGCGCCGGTCGTCCGGTCGAAGGCGCAGGTCACGCCGCTCGAGTCCTGCACGAAGACCAGGTCCCCGACGATGATCGGGTTGGCCATGCTGCCGGTCTCGATGGCGGTGCTCCACCGCTCGGCGAGACCGGTCACGGTCGACCCCGACGCCCCGTCGAGAGTCCCGGCGCGGGTGTTGGCCATGTCGCCGTTCGGCAGGGGCCAGTCCGCGCCGCCCGGGGCTGTCGGCGAGGGGACGGTCG
>DUGU01000137.1:5882-6089 GCA_013331215.1 Methanoregulaceae archaeon | reverse complement strand
CCCGCCCCTCGCCCCGCGCGAGCTGCCGCGACGATCCGGCCGGGCGGTGACGCTCGCCGACCTCCGGCCGGCTCGCTGCCGGGGACGCCCCCCGGACAGAGGCATCTTGTTGCGCCGAAGGCGCCGTCGGGGGGAGGGGGCCGCGCCGCTGCGCGGCGGGAGGGGCGCCGTTAGCCCCTCCCCGTTCC
The DNA here is from genome assembly GCA_013331215.1 of Methanoregulaceae archaeon. Classification (GTDB taxonomy): domain Archaea; phylum Halobacteriota; class Methanomicrobia; order Methanomicrobiales; family Methanospirillaceae; genus UBA288; species UBA288 sp11384u. The sequence goes on along the minus strand of DUGU01000137.1, from coordinate 5,901 downwards.
GGCGCGCGAGCGAAGCGGG
>DUGU01000137.1:0-5831 GCA_013331215.1 Methanoregulaceae archaeon | reverse complement strand
AAGTCGGCGGTGCGGACGCTGACGACGCCCATCGCGAGCCTCACGGCGTTCTCGGAGGTCGTGGACGACATCCTGACGAACAACCCCTTCGGCTGCACGGCGTACGAGTCGGGCGGCCAGTCAATGCCGGCTGTGGAGAAGACGCGCGAGGCGTACACGGCCCGGTTCATCTACGAGGACAACGAGGCCGTCACGATCGCCACCACGGCGGTCAAGTGCCCGACGACCGCGGCCTATACCGCCATCGTGACGGCAGTCCCCGCGGCGACCGGAATCAACACGGCGATCGGCGAGACCGGCGTGCATGTCACCGACGACGACGCGTTCTCGGCAACGATCAAATGTCACGATGCGAATGGCGAGCTCTACAATGTCTCGTTCTCGCGCACGGCGGTCACGGTCTCGGGCTACGAGGCCGACGCGATCCTCACGGCCATCGAGGCCTGGGCCGACGCGGTGCCGGCGCTGGCCTGAGCCCCCTTCCCTTCAACAATCTGCGTGGTCACTTCATCGGGATTCGGTCAACAGCGGCGGGGCTGGAGCACCCCGCCGGTGCTATTGGCGATTGGTCCGGGGCCTCGGGCCCCGTTTTTTCTAAGGATGTGAACTAAGATCAATAGCTCTCGCCTGAGGCTTCCAGGAAATTTTTATCCGATAGATCGGAAGCCAATTGCTTTTTTGAATTAATCACGATTACAACGCTTCTGCCTTCAATTTCGCGGAGCGAGCGCGATTGATTCCGGGGGTTCCATTGAGTCTCGCCAACGCGGGGATAATCCAGGTGGGATCCGCGATCCTCGGTATGGTGATCTTCACGGGGGGAATTTGCCATGTTCACTGCCGGCTAGGTGGAGTGGAAAAGGGCAACACCTATGGACTGGGAGCGCACGGGTTCTGCGGATTGTTCCGGTCTCCTTTGCCGCGCCCCTCCTTCCGGCGCTCGGGCTCGCTTAAGATGCATGAGGCGCGGGCGCAATGGTCGTATATTTCGTACTCTGGGGGCTGTTCACACTCATTCTCTTCATCGGAGAGCCGAAGATGACACGGGCGCTCCAGTTTGTCCTCGGAACGCTTGCCCTCGTATGTTTCCTCGAAGCCGTTGGGACGACGACGGGTGCCGGGACGTTCATGATCCTCGCCGGGTACGTGGGCATCGTCAGCAGTCTCGCTGCCATTTACACCGCACCTGCACCGTTCCTCGACGATCTCTATGGGACGGCCGTTGCTCCGCTGGGATAAGCTACTGAAAATTCAAAAAAACGATTGAACGGGAGTATCTGAGAGGATATCTCCCCTCATTTTTCATCCCACACCCCTACCATGCAGAGTCGGCCCCTTTTCGCGAGTAAATTGCGATGGATCCGAGGGCCGAGTTCTAACCTGCGTTGAACGGCGCGCCCACTTCGCCATTGCTGAATAGCCGTCGCTCCGGCCCAGTACTGCGTCTCCTGGTGACTCACTGAGAAAGTACCTCGCGTATCGTCCTATCACGGTCCACAGAATCGACCGCGCCCGCAGGCAGAGAGGCCGAGAGTGTTCATCCACCCGGGTCCCGGCCGTACTCGTCCTTCGGCACAAGAGCCGATAATAATGCCAAAAAATAGACGGGTCCGCAGAGACCGATTTCCAGAAAATTTATTTGAGACCCGCCTTCCACCTCGCGGCCGGGTACCACCGGATGAATTTGCCGGCCGGCGGCATGATGCCGTAGGCGCGGCTTCCGGGCTTGAGCGTAGCCTCGGGCTCCGTCACTGATACCGGCCCGCCCGTATCGACCGCGGTCCCGCCCGAGCCGAACCGTGTGCCGATAAACGACCCGGGGTTACCGATCGCGTACCGCTTCCCGACGCCGAACGTCGGCTGGACGCCGGGAGCGATCACCGTCGGAGGGGTGATGCCGGTCGGGTTTCCGGGAGATACGGCGCCGGGTACGGATGTCGCAATCGGTGCCACGGTGTATCCTGGCAGCGTGATCGGGACCCCCGTCGAACCGCCCGGCGTCGGGATCGGCGGCGACGATACACCCGTCGGGATCGGTGTTGTGACGAACGCCGTCGGTACTCCTGTCACCGGGATCACCGTCGGGACTACCATTGTCGGGATCGGCGTCGATACCCCCGCCGTCGGTACTGGCGTCGGAACGATACCGGGCGACGGAGTGCCGACGGTCAGGGTGCCCGGGATCGCGGCGATGGGATACAGGTCCCCGTTACGATTCTGGACCCCCATGTTCGGGTCAGGGGTGATCGCTATGCCGGTGCTCCCCGTCGCCGTACCCTTCACCGTGAGAGTGGCGAGGAGTACGCCCGTCCCGCCCACGGGAACCTGCTGCGACAGGTCCACAGCCTGCAGGACAACCTGTCCCGATGGAAGGGCCGACGCAGACTTCAACCCAGCCCAATCCGGAAACGCAACGGCCGTGATCGTGGCGACGGACGGATCGCTTATGCTCACGGTGATCCGGTAGCCGGAGATCCCGCCGGAGGCCGAATCGAGGACGATCGGAATGGATGCGGTCTCTCCTGCCGATCCGATCTGGAAGGATCCGGTAGCGAGGTTCACCGCAGCGACACCGGATACGAGCGCGCAGAGGCATGCGATGACCAAGGCGGCCCCGAGGGCCAAGCGAGGTCGGTTGTGGCGCCGAACATTCATGCTCAAGCTGCACGTATCGGAGGACGATAAACGTTGCGTTCCAGTACCTTGGATGCTGAAAGTCACGATCTCCCAACCGATCGGCATCAATGCATGAGGCGTGGCACCGTACCTTGGAGAGAATGGCGGCGGTGGCAGAAGATAGCATTCACCGGCAGGGGTGGCGAGATGATGAACCCTCGATGCGTCTGCGTCTGGCGCGATCGTCCACGATGGGGTGGAAATAGTTTCGTGTACTGATTCGGGTGGATTCCAGCTCGTTCGGAGGGAGCCTGGCTCCCTCCACTCATGCGACTAATCCGATCATGTTCCGATGCCCCTCATGCCGATCGCCACACCGCGTCCCGTTCGGGATCGTGATCGTCGGCAATAAGAAGCCTATTTACCTTCCCCGCTCGAAGCTGAGCGACGGGAAGGCCATAATGGACCCCGTTGCCGTCGCCGCGCTGCTGCTCGCGTTCGCGTTTACAGTGACGAACGGGTTCCAGAACGCTGCCACGATCGCCGCGACCTTCATCGCCTCGCGGTCGGCCTCGCCTCGCCAGGGTATCATACTCGTCGCGGGCATGAGCGCCCTCGGCGTCATCCTGGGCGGCAGCGCGGTCGCATTCACGCTCTCCGCGCTCATCGAAGTGACCGATCCGGCTCATACCCTGGTTGTGCTCCTTGTTGCCCTAGCCTCCGCCACCGCCTGGAACCTCGCCACCTGGTCGCGGGGCCTTCCCTCGTCCTCGACCCAGGCCCTCATAGGCGGCCTCATCGGAGCCGCCGTGGCGGGCACCGGCATCGGCTCGGTCAACTGGGGCATAGATGCGCTTACCGCCCCCACGCCCGCCCTCGAGGGGGTGGCAAAGGTGCTCATCCTGCTCGCGGCTTCGGTCGGGATCGGCTTCGCCGGCGGCGATGGCGTTCAGAGAACCCTTGCCGTGCTCCTCAGGAACGCGGGGCGCCGGGCGGCGCAGCGGCGGATCATCGCCGCAAACTGGGCCGCGGCCCTCGGCATGGCGTTCTTCAACGGAGCGAACGACGGGCAGAAGCAGCTGGGGATGGTCGCGCTCGTGCTCTTCGCCGCGGATCGGACGGCGACACTCGATGTCCCCCTCTGGGCGCGGGCAGTCACAGCCCTACTCCTCGGACTTGGAACCCTCGGCGGAGGGTGGCGGGTCATGAACACTCTCGGCCACCGGATATTCCGGATCGCGCCGGTTCACTCCCTCTCGTCGCAGGCGTCCTCGGGACTTACAATCGCAGTCTCGACCCTCGCCGGCGCGCCCGTCTCCTCGTCGCAGATCGTCACGAGTTCGGTGATCGGCGTGGGCGCGGCCGAGAACCCCCGGCGGCTGAACTGGCGGGCGGCCGACGCGGTCGTGATCGCGATGATCACCACGATCCCGGCCACGGCCGCGTTGGCCGCGGTCGTGGTGCTCATCGTCGCGCCGTTTGCGGGGATGTGAACGACCATGACCGATCCCGACGAATCGAGAGAGCGGCACGGGCGCCGAAGCATCCTCGACCGGATCTTTCCGCTCGAGCACGACTTTCTGCAGATGCTCGTTGATCAGGCCGAGCAGACGCGCTTGGGCGTCGAGGCGTTTGTCGCTTGGCTCGACACCGGGTGCGTGGGGCCTCCGGATGAGGTTCGACGGATCGAGCGTGAGCAGGATCGTATGCGGTACGAGCTCGAAGAGGCGCTGATCGACGCATTCTCCACTCCGTTCGACCGCGAGGATCTCTACAGCCTCTCGCGGCAGATGGACTATATCCTGAACTTTGCTGCCGAGACCGCGCGGGAGATCCATGCCTTCGGCGTCACACCCGACAGGGCCATCGTGCGGATGGCGCGCCTCCTGCTCGAGGGCACCCACGCCGTTGTCGAGGGGGTGGGGGTTATGACGACCGACGAGCCACGCGTCCGCGAGAACATCCGCGAAGGCCGAGCGGCACTCCACAGGATCGAGGACGCCTACATCGACGGCCTTGCGGAAATCTTTCACGGGACCAATGCGATGGAGGCGCTCCGGCGCCGCGAGATCTACCATCACCTGCGCGACGGCGGGCGGGCTCTTCGCGGTACTCTCGATGTCCTGCACCGTGCCGTCGTTGGACTGAAGTAAAAAATGAGGGACGTGCCCCGTCAGCGGAGCCCAGCAGCCCAGCGCTCGGTTGGGTACCAGCGCTGGAACGGGCGGCTCGGCGGAAGCAATGGGTTGGTGGGCGCGGACTGTGAGCCGGTAGACGATCCGGCCCCGATGGACGCCGGCGTGCGGGAGCTGCTCAGCCCCGAACCGGTGGCACCGGGTCTAAGGGCGTAACGCTTGGAGCCGAACGCCGAACGGGTCGTGGACGCCGCCGGCGAGATCGTTACCGGCGCCTTGGTCGGGACCGCCGTGATGACTGCCGTCGGCGCCGTCGGCGGTATGATGATCGGCGCGGTCGCCGTCGGCACGGGGGTCGGCACGGTGGTCACAGGAGCCTGTATCGGGACCGCTGGCGTAATCATCCCGGTCGAGATGAGTGCGTTCGCCCAGCGCTGAGCCAACTGGACCTCGCCCTCGTTGTTGGGGTGGACCCCGTCGGCCTGAGTGAACTGAGCAGTCGACCATGCCGTATTCATGTCCACTATCACGATCGGTGAGGCGGTCGAAGTCATGCGCTGCGCGTAGTCGAGCAGTTCCTTGTTGTACTCGTCGAGACCCGAGTTGGTGTTCCGGAACGTGTCGGAGGTCGGCGAGATCTGGGCGATCACGATCCTGACGTTCGGGTTCTTCTGGCGGAGCGACGTAACGATCCGGTCGAGGTTCCGCATCCGGTCCTTCATCGGTACCTGCTGCAGCACGTCGTTCGTGCCGATATAGAGCAGGACGATATCGGGAGTGTAACTCATCAGAACGCGGTCCATGTCGTTTGCCAGCAGTTCCGTGGTATAGCCCGAGTACCCGTCGTGGTCCTGATCGAACATGAACTTCTGGAAGTTCGGCTCGGTTGTTGACCCGACGAAGTCCACGTCGTATCCGCCGTTGCGGAGCATGGTCCAGAGGTAATACCGGTAGCTCGGGTACGGCGAGTCGGACACGAGACCGCCGCGGGTGATCGAATCGCCGATCGGGGCGATCTTGACGGAGGCGTCGGCATGTTCCGTTCCGACGGCGATTGCGCCGGTACAGGCGACCACAACC
>DUGU01000232.1:2081-7657 GCA_013331215.1 Methanoregulaceae archaeon | reverse complement strand
CGCGGGAGACGCGCCCGACGAGGTCGAGCTCGTGGAGTTCTACGACTGCCTCGGCGGCGCGATGTGGTCCCGCCATCATTACCGGCAGAGCCCGCTCGTCCGCGAGGCGCGCTGCGTCGGCCCGACAATCCGTTACCTCCTCTCCGAGGGGTCCGTCGACCTCGCCCTCGAGGGCTCGCGCTTCCCGGCCGGCATCGCCGGAGTCGAACGGTGCGGCGACGAGCTCGCGGTCACCTACGTCGGACTCGGCGGCGGCGGTGTCGGGGCGGCCGGTTCGCGGAGTCGGGCCGCCGGACTCGCGAGGGCCGAGGCCGACCCGTGCGGCGGGGGAAAGAGGGCCGGCGCGACGGTCTGGGTGCCGCTCCGCCGCCGGGTGCTGATCGGTGTCGACGACACCGACACCCCCGAGGCCGGCGCCACCTGGACCCTCGCCCATAACATCGCCCGGGCTGTTGAGAGCGACGACGACGTCTACCTCTCGCACACGATCGTCCAGCTCTACCCGGTACGGTTCCGGACCAAGAACTGCGTAGGCATCGTCGTGGAGTTCGCGTCGCGGAACCCTGTCGCGCTCGCGGACCGGTTCCAGTCGCTCCTGGAGGAGTACACGCTCTCCGACGAGACCGGCATGGCCGTCTATACCGGTTTCGATCCGTCCCCGCTCCGGCTGTTCGGGGAGCGGGTGAAGCGCGGCGAGGTCGACCCCGACGAGCTTACGCAGCTCCGGGACCCCTGTCTCGAACTCCGCATCACCGGGCGGGGTGCCGTCGGCGCCGTCGCCGCTATTCCGTTTTATACCAATTACGAAGAGGCGCTCGCGCTATGGGATGGACCGAGCTGAAGACGGAGGTGCTCGCCGGAGGCGGGTGCCGGATCGAGGGGAAGCTTCCTCCGGGTGTAGCGGCCCGGTCGACCGCCGGCCCGGGAGCCGGCGGCGCCGGGGCCGTCTTCTTCTCGAGCGGCGGCCGGCGGGTTCGGGTTCCACTCGGAACGGACGGCCCGGCCGTCCTGACCGTGGGGGCGGACGGGAGCGCCACCCTCTCCTGCAATGGTGAGACGATGGAAGGCCGCGTCGAAGCGGTGGGCCTTCACTGCCCCCGCCAGGCCTTCGTCACGGTCTCGGAGTCGTGCGTGTATGAGTGTGCGTACTGCCCCGTGCCGCAGTGCCGGGGCCCGCGGAAGACGGTCGAGGAGATCGTCGATCTCGTCGGGGAGATCGCGGACTCGGTCGACGCGATCGCGCTGACGAGCGGAGTCGCGGTCTCGATCGAGGAGGAGGAGGAATACGTCTGCCGGGTCGTCGCGGCGCTCCGCCGCTTCGACCTTCCGATCGGCGTCTCGATCTTCCCGGCCCCCACGACCCCGGCACGGCTCCATGCGCTCGGCGTGACCGAGGTCAAGTTCAACCTCGAGGCGGCCACTCCCGAGCTCTTCGCCGCGCACTGCCCGGGCCTTCCCTACGAGGCGGTCTGGAACGCGCTCGCCGCCTCGGTCCCTCTCTTCGGGCGGGGACACGTCTTCTCGAACGTGATCGTCGGCCTCGGCGAGACCGACGACGAGCTCGACGCCTGCGTCGACCGACTCGTCGGCCTCGGCGTCGTCCCCGTACTCCGGCCGCTCAATCCCGTCGCGGGATGCCGGGGACGAGCTCGCCCGACCGCGAAGCGGCTCTCCAGGGCAGCCCGGCACCTCCGCTCTGCGTTCGAGCGGGCAGAGCTCGACCCCTCCGTGGCCCTGAGCATGTGCGGCGCCTGCACGGGGTGCGACCTCGCCGCATGGAGGGATCTGTGAACGCCGAGACCGCGCTCGTGGCGGCGCTCCGGGCGGCGGCCGGCCACTGGTACGGCGTGCCGGGCTACCCCGTGACGGGAATCGCCGCAGGCCTCGGCGCCCGCCTCCCCGCGAACGAGAAGGTCGGGCTCGAAAACTGCCTCGGTCACTCGCTCTCGGGGAGGCGGTCGGGGCTCGTCGTCAAGCACGTCGGCCTCAACGCCTGCGCCGACCCGCTCGTCCAGGCCACGACCCGCGGCATCTCGGCCGGGGTCGTGGTCGTGGTCGGGGACGATGTGACCGCGCGCTGGTCCGAGAACACGCAGGACTCGCGCTACTACGGCGAACTCGCCGAGGTCCCGGTCCTCGAGCCCGACGGCAGGGCCGTCGCGGACGCGGTCGAGGAGGCCTTCCGTATCTCGGAGGCGGCGTCCCGCGTCGCCCTCCTGCGCGTGACCCCGGCGCTCCTCGAGTCGGATGCCGCACCGGCCCCCCGGCCCGCGGAATCGCACCCGTCAACCTGCCCGGTTGCCGACCTGACAATGAAGGGCCGCGCCGCCCGTGCGAGCCGGGGCACCCGCGACCTCTTCCGCTGGGCCGCCGCCTCCCGCCTGAACCGGCCCGGGCGGGGTGCTATCGGCGTCGGCGCGGCCGACGGCGACGCCCGGGTGATCACGGTCTACCCCCCACCGCCCGGTATCGGGACAGCGGCCGAAGTCCGCGAGTTCGGGCGGCCGTTCGTCCGCGAGCACCGGGGGCTCCGCCCCCCGGCCGATCCGGGCGAGCCCGAGACCTACGCCCGTAGGGGCCGGCGGAGCGTGCTCTGCGCGGACTGTCCTTTCGCCCCCGTGATCGCCCTGCTCCGTGACCGGAACCTCATACCCGTCTGCGACACCGGGTGCGCGCTGATGGCCACCGCCCCCCCGTTCTCGCACGGCGTCGCAGGCTACGGCCTCGGCTCCTCGATCGGGGTCGCCGCGACGAGCACCGGAGTCGCGCTGATCGGCGACTACGCCCTTCTCCACTCCGGAATCAACGCCCTGATCGACGCCCACGCCCACGGCACCCCCCTTCTTTGCATCGTGCTCGAGAACCGGTGCCTCGCCATGACCGGGCGGCAGCCCCACCACGGGGTCGAGCCCTACCTCGCGTGGGCCGCTCCGATCGTGCTCGACGCGACCGACCATGCGGGGCTCGCCCGGGCGATCGCCCCTTTCGACCGAACGACGACCGTCATCGTGCGGGGCGACTGCCCCGAAGGAGCCCGTTATGGAACCATGGAATGTTGAGATCTGCGACGTGACGCTCCGGGACGGCGAGCAGACCCCGGGCGTCTCGTTCACGTGCGAGGAGAAGGCCGCGATCGCGACCCTCCTCGACCGAACGGGGATCGAGGTCATCGAGGCGGGCTTTCCCGCCGTCTCGGCCTACGAGCTGGAGTGCGTCCGGGCCGTGACCGCTCTCGACCTCGATGCCCGGATCTGCTGCCTTGCCCGCGCAAAGCAGGAGGACGTCGACGCCGCGATCGCCGCGGAGGTGGACATGGTCTCGATCTTCATCGCGACCTCCGAGCTCCACGTCCGGCTCAAGTACAGGAGGCCGCGGGCCGAGGTGCTCGACAACGCGCTCCGGATGGTCGACTACGCGCGCGACCACGGCCTCGCCGTCCGGTTCGCCGCCGAGGACGCCTCGCGGACCGAGACCGCGTTCCTCGACGAGATGTACCGCCGGGGCGCCGAGCACGGGGCCGACCTCGTCTCGTTCGCGGACACGGTCGGCTGCCTCCTGCCACTCGAGATGTACCGGGTCATGACCGAGCTGGTAGGGGCGAGCCTCGTGCCGGTCTGCGCCCATTGTCACAACGACCTCGGGTGCGCCACGGCGAATACGCTCACGGCGGCCGAGGCCGGCGCCTTCCAGCTCCACACGACCGTGAACGGGATCGGGGAGCGCGCCGGCAACGCCCGGCTCGAGGAGGTGCTCGTCGCGCTCCGGCTCAAGGGAGGCGTGGACCGCTACGACCTCACCCTCCTCCCCGAGCTCTCGGCGCTTGTCGCGCGGTGTTCGGGCATCCCGGTGGGCAAGACCCACCCCGTCGTGGGCGAGCACGCCTTCGCTCACGAGAGCGGTATCCATATCGCGGCCATGCTCAAGGATCCCGACACCTACGAGTACGTCCACCCCGCGATGGTTGGCGCCGAGCGTCGGTTCCTGCTCGGCAAGCACACGGGACGGAAGGCGCTCGAGCACGTGGTCTGCTCGCTCGGATGCCAGCTCGACGGGCGGCAGATCTCCCGCGTGCTCGAGCTCGTGAAGAAGCGGGGGGAACAGAAGTGCAGCGTGACGCCGGACGTGCTGATGAGCCTGATCCGCCGCGTCCGCGAGGAGGGGTGATGGCGACCCTCTCCGAGCGAATCCTCGGGGCTCCCGCGGGGGCCTGTGTCGACCGGGTCGTCGACCGCGCCTACGCCATGGACGGCACTGGCCTGCTCGCACTCCAGACCTTCAGGCTGATCGGCCGGCCGCTCGCGCATGCCGACCGGCTCCGCCTCGTCTTCGACCACATCGTGCCCGCGAACAACTCGGAAACGGCGACCCTCCAGGCCGAGCTCCGGCGGTTCGCGAGCGATAGCGGGATCGCGCTCTGCGACGTCGGCGAGGGGATCTGCCACCAGCTGATGGGCGAGGGAGGAGTCCGGCCGGGCGATATCGTGATCGGCGCCGACTCGCACACCTGCACCCTCGGCGCGTTCGGCGCGTTCGCGACCGGGGTCGGCGCGACCGACATGGCCGCGATCTGGGCGACCGGGGAGACGTGGCTCCGCGTTCCCGAGACGACGAACCTCCGGCTCTCGGGCCGGCTCGGAGGGGGTGCCGAGGCGAAGGACCTCGCGCTCGCGTACGTCTCGCACCTTGGCATGGACGGCGCGACCTACCGCGCGATAGAGTTCACGGGCGAGGGGGTGGCGACGCTCTCGATGGCGGGGCGGCTCACCTGCTCGAACCTCGCGATCGAGGCCGGCGCGAAGACCGGGCTTTTCTATGCCGATGGAGCAACACGGGAGTACCTGGCGACCTTCGGGGTCGAGGCGGCCCCCCAGGCGATCGAGGACGGAGACTACGCCGAGGTCGTCGAGTTCGACCTCGAGGCGATCGAGCCGCTCGTCGCGGTCCCGCACCGGGTCGACTCGGCCCGCCCCGTGGACCGGGTCGCCGGCACTTCAATCGACCAGGTCTTCGTCGGAACCTGCACGAACGGCCGGCTCGAGGACCTCGATCGGTTCGCGGCGGCGGTGAAGGGGCGACGCGTACGGGTCCGAACAATAGTTATCCCCGCGTCGCGCCGCGTCCTCGCGGATGCGATCCGCTCCGGCGCGCTCGAAACGATCGTCGAGGCCGGCTGCACGGTCGGCCCGCCGGGCTGCGGCCCGTGCCTGGGTACGCACCTGGGGGTGATCGGCGAAGGCGAGGTCTGTCTCTCGACCGCGAACCGGAACTTCCGGAACCGGATGGGCGTCGGCGGCGAGATCTACCTGGCATCGGTCGGGACGGCGGCCGCGTCCGCGCTCGCCGGCGAGATCGCACCGCCGGAGGGGGCCGTATGAGGATCACCGGCCGGGCGCTCCGGCTGCCCCCGGACCTCGATACGGACATGATCATCGCCGGCCGGTATCTGCGGACGAAGGACCGGTCGGTCTGGGCGACGCACGCGTTCGAGGATCTCGATCCGTCGATCGCGGGACAACTGGCCGGTGCCGTGCTCGTCGCGGGCCCGAACTTTGGCTGCGGCTCGTCCCGCGAGCAGG
>DUGU01000232.1:0-2066 GCA_013331215.1 Methanoregulaceae archaeon | reverse complement strand
CGCCTGTGTGGACGGCGAGACGGTCGAGGTGGATCTGGAGGCGGGGCTCGTCCGGGCCGACGATCGCCCGCCGGTATCGATCGCTCCCCTCTCGCCGCGGATGCGGGCCATCCTCGGCGCGGGCGGGCTCGTGGAGCTGCTCAAGGACGAGGCATGATCCCCGAGTGCCGGGAGGTCGGGGTCGTCAACGGCCTCCCCTGCGGCGACGCCGTTTACTTTCTGACGCGGTACCTGCTCCGACCCGCTGGCGACTCCTTCGACCTGCTCGCGGTCGAGCCGGACCCGGGAGCGACGGGGTTGATGCGGCCGGTCGTCGCCGAGCGACTGCTCGCGGACGCGAACGAGATCGCCGTCCACCCCGACCGCGTCCGGCTCCACGACCGAGCCCTGCTCCTCCGGCTCGCCCGTGCGAGCGGGCGGCGATGCACTATCTTCACGGGGATCGACGAGCACGTGACCTTCGTACTCGACCCGGAAGACGAGCCCCTCCCCGAGGTCCACGTCTACGACATCGAGCCGCCCCGCCCGAACCTCTCCGCAGGGGTCCGCGAGATGGAGGCGCTCGGGCTCTTCGGCGACCTCGGCATCGGCTTCACGCACCACGTCCGCGACATCCGCGAGGCCGGGGCGGCGGTCTACCCGTGCCGCGCGGCCGGCTTTCCCCGGACCCTCGACGCGGACCCCGTGGAGGCCGGCGCGTCCGTCGCCTGCTGCACGACCGGGCGGGAGCTTATCGAGGACTGCCACGGCGTTCCGTTTGTCCAGGTCGACACCTGTCCGCTGGGTCAAGTCGATGCCGAGCCGTTCATCGCCCGGTGCTGCCGCTCGGAGCGGCGGGGGCTTCGAGAATCCGGCGGGCTCTTCGGCATGGTCGTCCACTGGGGCGACTCCCCCGCGCAGATCTTCGATGCGGTCCGCGAGCTTGTCGCGGCCTGGAGGGCGCGTGAAGCGGATCGCGGTCGTTGATGGCGACGGGATCGGCCGCGAGGTCATACCCGTGGCCGCGTCCGCGCTCCGTTCCCTCCGCCCCGACTGGGAGCAGATACCGGTCGAGCTCGGCCTCGAGCACTGGCGCCGGACGGGGACGGCGGTCGACGATGCGGATATCGAGATGCTCTCCTCGTGCGACGCCGTGCTCTTCGGCGCGGTCAGCTCGGCACCGAACGGCGAATACCCCAGCGTCGTACTCCGCCTGCGCCGCGCCCTCGGACTCTACGCGAACATCCGTCCCGTTCGGGGCGGTGCTTGCGATCTCGTGGTCGTACGCGAGAACTCGGAGGGGCTCTACGCGGGGCGCGAACGTGTCGAGGCGGATCGTGCCTGCACCGAGCGGGTGATCACGCGCGCCGGGACCGAGCGAATCGCCCGCGTCGCGTGCGGTATCGCGGCTGGACGGCGAAAGCTCACGATCGGCCACAAGGCGAACGTGCTGGCCGCGGACCGGTTCTTCCTCGAGGTCGCCCGCGGGGTCGCATCGTGCGCGCGCGTGCCGGTCGACGACGCGTTCATCGACGCCCTCTGCCTCGACGTTCTGCGCCGGCCCGGCCGGTACGACGTGATCCTCGTCGAGAACATGTTCGGCGACATCCTCTCGGACGTGGCTGCGTTCCACGTCGGAGGGCTCGGTCTCCTGCCGAGTGCAAACCTCGGAGACGGACATGCGCTCTTCGAGCCGGTCCACGGCTCGGCCCCGGACATCGCGGGCCGCGGGATCGCGAACCCGGTGGCCGCCCTCCGGAGCGCGGCCATGCTCCTCGATCACCTCGGCGACAAAGAGAATGCCTTCCGGCTCGGTGCCGCGATCGAACGGGTCATGGCCAGGGGCATGCTGACCCCCGACCTCGGAGGGACGGCGACGACGCAGGAGTTCGGTGCGGCGGTCCTCGCGGAATTGTAGAAAAAGGGGATCAGCGCCGTCGCGCGAGCAGGAGCAGGAGGAGCCCGGCACCGAGTGGGGCGAGCGGCGAGAGCCCTGCGCGGGTCGGCGCAGTTGTGACCGGAACAGGGGTCGTCGGGGCGGCAGTGGTCGTGATCGCGGTCGAAACCGCCGTCGAGGGTACGGTCAC
>DUGU01000065.1 GCA_013331215.1 Methanoregulaceae archaeon | reverse complement strand
CCGGGTTCTCGCGGACCTCGAGGTCGTGATCGCGAGCCTTCACGGCGGGCTCCGGCAGGACCGGGACCAGGTGACCCGCCGCGTGATCGCAGCATGCGAGAACGAGCACGTGGACGTCATCGGCCATCCGACGGGCCGGCTGATCGGGCGGCGGGAGCCCGCCGCAATCGACCTCGGGCGCCTGATCGAGGCTGCCGCCGCGCACGAGACCGCGCTCGAGATCAACGCCTCGCCCTTCCGGCTCGACCTCGAGGACACGGCCGTCCGGGTCGCGCGCGACCGCGGCGTGCGCCTCTCCATCGGCACGGACGCCCACCGACCCGGCGAGCTCGACAACCTCCGCCATGGGCTCGCCACCGCGCGGCGCGGCTGGTGCACGGCCGAGAATGTGCTGAACGCGCTCCCGCTCGATCGGCTCCTGGAGTGGGCCTGATGATCCGCTGGCTGTACGAGCGGCACCTGGCCCGCCAGCTTGTCGACCGTCCCGATCGCATCTGCGTCCTGCTCTCGGACCGTGATCTGGCGGATGCTCCCGGGAAGGTCCGCGAGTGCGTCGAATGGTGCCGCGAGGCCGGCGTGGGCGCGGTGATCTTCCACATCTCGACCGTCGACCCGGACAGGCTCGCGCCGTACCTGCCCGAGCTCCGGCGGATCGCGGATGTGGCCCATCTGACGCTCCACTGCGGCGAGATGACCGAGTCCGCGGGGACGGGCATGGAGGTCACGGTCGCGATCGGCAAGAGCGGGCGCGAGGAGATCGCGGGCTGCATCCGGCGGATGGCCGAGGACGGGGTCGACCCGGCCCTGGTCGACGAGCACACGTTCGAGCAGTACCTCACGTTCCCGTATGCGCCCGACCTCGTGATCAAGACCGGCGGCGATCACCTGACCGACTTCCTGATCTGGCAGTCGGTCTACAGCGAGCTCTTCTTCTCGGACGTCAACTGGTCGCTCTTCCGGCGGCTCGACCTGCTCCGGGCGCTCCGCGACTACCAGTCCCGGGCACGCCGCTTCGGGCGATAAAAGAGGTCAGACCTGGACCGAGAGCGCGACGATCCCGCCAGGTTCGGTCGTCAGCCCGCGCTTGAGCAGGACGCCGTCCCGCTCCACCCGGACCTCGAGGGGGTCCGTGGTCTGGTCGAGCTTCTGGATGTTGGCCGTGATCATCGTGACCGGGCCCGTGATCGCCCTGACCTGGGTCCCGCTCCCGACGACCGGCGTCTCGGTGTAGGTCTCGGCCTGCTGCCCGATCGTCCCGGACCACCCGCCGACCGACGAGACAACGACCCGGATGCCGGATGCCCCGGCGGCCGTCGCCGCGTCGGTCGTCGTGGTGGTCAGGGTCGCCGGTCTCGTGGTGGCGCCGGGCAGGGCCCCGAAGGCCAGAGGACGCCGCGAGGCCGTCGGTTCGGCCGCTGGGGGCGTGTCCGTCGCGATAGCTTCGACGGTCCGGTTCTCCTGCAATCCGGTTGTGCTCGCGGCGACCGCGGGCGTGCCCGCAGTCGGGCGGACGGGCGTGGCGACCGTGTGGACGGGCATGCCCGTGAACCGGTTCACCCCGTCGGGATTGGCCGCATCGCCGCCCCCGGGCGGGAAGGCCGCGAAGACGATCAGGGTCAGCAGGATCACGCCCGCGATCGCGAGAATCCAGGAGGGCTTGATCGACCGGCCGAGCGCGGCCGGGTCGAGGAGCGGGCCGCGCCCCCGGGAGGCCCGCCGGCGCCCCTTCCGCTGCCGGGCCGCGTTCTCGTCGTACTCGCGCGGCACGATGATCGGTCCCTCGTCGGGCTTCGCCTCGCGCGACGGCGGGGCGGGCCTCTCGGGGGGAGCCGGCACGACCGGCGGTTCGAGCCAGGGGATGATCGGGTCGTCCACCGCCGGCGGAGCCGCCGGGGGCGGGGGGGGTGCTACCGGCGGCGCTGCGATGACTGGAGGCGCAACGGGCTCCGCGACGTCGACCCTGGCTCCCGGGGCCGGCCATTCGTCCCGGACACGGGTGCGCTCGGCGGGCCCGGGCTGGTTCTCGACGGCCCATTCGTCCTTCGACGGGACCATCCGGCGGAGCGCCGCCTCGGCCCGGGAGCGCGAGGTCGACGGGGCGTCCTCCGGCTCTCCGGCCGGGTCCACCGTCTCGACGTCCACTGTCTCGATCCCCGGCGGAGCGGGGGGCTCGGCGACGGGCGGCACGGGCGCGGAGAGCGGCGCCACGGCCGGAGGAGGGCCAGGCGGCACCGGAACCGGCTCGCCGGCCTCGCGGACCCTGCGCTGCCGCGGCTCGGTCAGCGGCAGCTGGATCCGCTCGCGACGGCGGTCGGGCCAGGCCGAGATCGGACGGCGGTGCCGGTCCGCGGGAGGTTCCGCGAGCGGCGATGCCGGTCCGGGCGCAGCCCTCTCCGCCTCCTCCCCGTGGTGGAGCGGCGCCCCACAGCGGGAACAGAACCGGTCGTCCGGGTCGTCGATTCCCGCGCCGCACTGATGGCAGAACATATTCCTGTACTACTATACTGCGCTATCCCCGTAATAACCGTGCCGAATAGGGCCGGCCTCAGGGGGAGGCGGTCCGCTGCTGACAGACCCTGATCGCTCGGAGAAGATCGATCTTGCGGAACTGCGGCCAGTACGGGGCGCAGAAGTAGACCGCGCACTCGTTGCCGTTGGCCTGCCAGGGGAGGAAGTTCGAGGTCCGGTACTCGTTGCCGGTCCGAATGATCAGGTCGACCGGGGGAAGGGCAGCCCCATCGGCCAGGTTCTCCTCGACGAGCGCGGGCGTGATCTCCTCCGGCCGGATGCGCCCGGCGGCGGCGTCCGCGACGATCCGGCGGGCCGCGCTGACGATCTCGTTGCGGCCGCCGTAGGCGAGCGCGACGTTCAGGTGAAACCGGGTGTACTTGGCCGTCGCGGCCTCGGCCGTCTCGACGGCCTCGAGCAGGTCCGGCGGCAACAGCGACCGGTCGCCGACCATCCGGACCCGGATCCCGTAGCGGTGGACCCGTTCGTCCGAGACGGTCGCCAGGAACTTCTCGCAGAAGAGGGTGAAGAGCTCCCCAAGCTCGTCCGGGTCGCGGTTGAAGTTCTCGGTCGAGAACGAATAGAGGGTGATGTGCTCGACCCCGAGGTCGCATGCCCACCCCAGGAGGCGCTCGGTCGTGTCCGCGCCGGCCCGGTGGCCGACCCCGGTGTCGGCGCCCCTCTCCCGGGCATACCGGCGGTTCCCGTCCTGGATGATCGCGACGTGCCGCGGGATGGACGTGCACTGACGCGCGAGGATCCGCTCGTATACGGGCTCGAGGAACGAACGGAGCCTCACAGGGGAATCACCTCCACGACCATGCCGCGATTGGGGTAGCGCTCGACGATCGCCTTCTCGCCTCCGACTCCAGCCCGTGCGGCGGCCAGACGCTCCCAGGCGAGCTCGACCGCGCCGTCGACGACGGCGTATTCGCCGTCCCCGAGCCCGAGCGCGGCGACGGCCGGGCCGATCCCGCCGGCGGGGCGGACCGTGCCGTAGACCACGGTCCCGTCCCCGGTCACCTCGTCGAACGGCCGGGCCGTGTTCACGGCGATGCGGATCATCCGCTCCCGGAGCTGGACCGCGTCCTTGAACGCGGACGAGCAGTAGCGGACCTTTTCGTCGCCGAGCAGGGGAGCGGCCCACTCGCGGGCGCCCGCCACCGCGTTGCCGAGGGTGTCGGCGAGCACGAGCCCCCGGGACCGCATCCCGTCGGCAGAGGCCTCGCCCCACTCGAGCTCGTTGATGTTGAAGAAGTCCACGAGCGGCAGGAGAGGCCGGAGCCCCTCGATCCCGGGCAGGGACGGCACCTCGATCCCGATCGCGAACCCGCGGGCGCGGGCGCGGCGGATTGCGTCGGGGTACGGGGTCTCGAGGATCCGCCCCCAGTCCCCGTGCGGGGGGTGAAGCCGGATCTCGTCCACGAGACCGACCAGGGCGTCGAGCTCGTCGTCGGTCGGGGCCCGGCCCGTGTAGAGGTGGACCTGGTGGTCCGGTCCGAAGGCTTCCTTGAGGAGCCGACAGTACCGGACCACCCGGTCGAGCGCGAGGAGCGGGTCGCCGCCGGTCACACCCGTGCCGAGTGCGGACATGACCCGGGCCTCGGCGAGCAGGTCGTCGTCGGCGGAGACCTCGCGGTCGTTCGCCCAGGTCCGGTCGGTCCCCTTCCGCTCGGTCGAGAGGGGGCAGTACCAGCAGCCCCGGTCGCACCGGCCCGTCACGAAGAGGACGAGTTTCGCCCCCTCGCGGCAGAGCGTGCAGCCCGGGGCGACGTACCGCTGATCGGCGTCCTCCATCGACCAGAATGATCGACGGCCGAGATTATCAGGGTATGCGTCCCGTACCGGCAGCGTAATAGCCGATCGTCCCCAACCTCTCACGCTGCATGGCTACCGCAGACCGTGGACCCCGGCCCCGCCGGATCGCCCTTTCGAGCGAGGACGAGCCGCGGCTCTCGCCCACGGCCCTGATCTTCCTCGTGGTCTTCGTGGTCGTGATCGCGGTCGCGATCGGCGCAGCCCTGCTCTTTCTCCAGGTCTTTGCCGGGCAGGGGCCGCCCCTCGGGATCGAGGTCGGGTACGACGGCACGACCCTCCGCATCCACCATACGGGCGGGGTCGAGCTCCCGCCCGGGGACTACCGCGTTCTGGTCGACGGAAAGGACCGGACCCGCGACGCCCGGCTCGAGAACGGGACCGGGAATTTCTCGGCCGGCCGGACCCTTGCGCTGGCCGCGCCGGTGCCCGTGCAGGGGGTCGTGATCCGGTACGAGGGCGACCAGGGCGCCCACGTCGCGATCGCCCAGCGCTACGCCGAGGAGTTCGTGCCGACCGGCCCGAGCGACCCGTGGGCCATGCCGTTCCCGCCACTGGCCACCTCGACTCCCAGGGCCGCCGTGGTTCCCCCGGAGGAGTACGCGTTCCCGCCTGCGCCGGCCCCGCGCCCTCTCGCCGAGGAACCCCGCCCGGGCCTCGTCTACGTGGCCGCGGCCGACTCGTCGCCGATCCCTCCGGGCACGGTCCTCCGCTGCGACGGTGTCGGCGACGACGTGGAGATCAACGACGCCCTTCGCCAGGCCGGGACGGTCGTGCTGCTCGAGGGCACGTTCCACGCCTCGCGCCGGGTCACGGTCCCGGACCACTCGGCCCTCCTCGGCCAGGGGAAGGGCCGGACCATGCTCGAGTTCGAGAATGGGGCCGACCCGTACCAGCCGATCGAGGTGGCGAGCCCGTACGTGACCATCCGCGACCTCCGGCTCCAGGGGCAGGGCTTCATCCGGATCTCGGCGAGCCATGTCCGGGTCCGCGACGTCACGGCCACGAGCGTGACGGGCGACGGCCGCCGGTTGCCGTCGGGCGGAAACGGGATGTTCTTCGTCTGGGCCGACCGGGCCGACGTCGAGGACGTCGAGTTCTACGCCTGCACGGCCTACGACTGCTCGACCCACGGGTTCAACATGAACCAGGACTTCTCGGACCGGGTGCCGCGCACGATCCGGGCGACCCGCTTCATCGACTGCTATGCGGCCCTCTGCGGTTACGGCGAGGCCGGCGGATCGCGCTCGCCCTGGATCACCGGCTTCGACCTCCAGGAGAGCCAGGACCTGGTCGACTGCCAGGTGACGAACTGCATCGCCGAGTCGAACTGGGAGTCCGGGTTCCACTTCGAGCCCGGCGCCCGGCTCGACTCCTCGGGGCGGGAGATCGGGCCGAGGACGCGGTGCGAGGGAGTGGTGCTCACGGGCTGCATCGCGAAGAACAACGGCTGGCGGAATACGGACCCGGAGCGATTCTTCATGTCCGGGTTCTACGTCCACCGGAACGCGAACCTCACGGACTGCAGCGCGGTCCACAACCGGAACGCCGGGTTCTACGTCCAGGGCGGCGAGAACATCCGCTTCGACGGCTGCTCGGACCGGAACTCGACCTACGGCTGGCTGATCGTCAAGTCGAGCAGCGGCGTCGTCCTCGAGGGCTGCCGGTCGGACCAGGCGCGTATCTGGGCGATCTGGGCCGCATACGCGAGCCGGGTCACGGTCGCGGACTTCACGGAGGCGGGCGCCGGCGCGGCCCGGGGAGTCCAGTCGATGCTCGGCTGGTACAGGGACGATGCGCGGTACGGCCGCCCTGTCACGGACTCCTCCTTCGAGATCGCGGCTTCAGGCCCGGTGGGCACGGCCCCGATCACTCGCGAAGGGTCGGGCAACCGGTACACTGTCACGGCCCTCCCGGCATGAGCGGCGCGCGCCCGCGGTACCGCCGCGTTCCCGCCCGAGCTGAAACGCCCTCGTGGGACGTCCTCTGCCGGTTCCGGCCAATCTCCAAACCACGTCTGCGAGTATGGCTTCTGTCCTGCCGGTTGGTCCTCCAGAACCTTTACGTGGCCCCCGCGATCAGTACTAATTAGAGTATGGTATTCAAGGGTCGGAATGGTTATTCATCAGCCCCGTCCGTACCGGACCGGGCTGTCCCCCGCATCGGGACGCCGGGGGTGTCTGCGTGACCTGGGCCGGCCCGTCGGTACACGGCGAGGTCGCCGGGCTCGCCGCGGCCGCCCGACCGCCGAAGCCGTTTGCCGAGCGGACGAGCGGCGTACTCTGCCACATCACGTCGCTTCCCTCGCCGTTCGGCTGCGGCGATCTCGGGCCGTTCGCGTACCGGTTCGCGGACCTGCTGGCCGAGGGCGGGCAGACATACTGGCAGGTGCTGCCGCTCAGCCCGACCGAGCCCGAGTTCGGGAACTCGCCGTACTCGAGCACGTCGGCATTCGCGGGGCACACGCTGCTGATCAGCCCCGAGCTGCTCGTCGACGACGGCTACCTCGAGGAGAGGGAGCTCCGGCCGCTCCCGGCCTTTCCCGGCGGCCGGGTGGACTTCCCGGCCGTTCGGGCATACCGCGCCCCGCTCCTCGACCGGGCGGCGCGTCGCATGCTGGAGGCCCCGCCGGAAGATTTCGGAGCCTTTGTCGAGCGCGAGGCGTCCTGGCTCGACGACTACTGCCTCTTCGTCGCCTGCAAGGAGCGTTACGGCGGAGCGGCCTGGACGGACTGGCCCGAAGAGCTGCGGGGTCGCCTCCCCGACGCGCTCGACGGCGCCCGCACCGAGCTCCGGGGCCGCTACGGGATCGAGCGGGCGCTCCAGTACCTCTTCCTCGACCAGTGGCAGCGCCTTCGGGCGTACTGCGCCGAGCAGGGGGTCCGCCTGATCGGCGACCTGCCGATCTACGTGACGCACGACTCGGCCGACGTCTGGGCGCACCCCGAGCTCTTCCAGCTCGACGGGGACCGCATGCCCTCCGTGGTCGCGGGCGCGCCGCCGGACGAGTTCTCGACCACGGGGCAGCGCTGGGGCAACCCGGTCTACCGCTGGGCCGCCCACCGGCACGACGGCTACGCCTGGTGGACCCGGCGGTTCGGGCACATGGGCCGGCTCTTCGACGTGACCCGGGTCGACCACTTCTGCGGATTTGCCGCGTACTGGGAGATCCCGGCCGACCAGCCCGACCCGAAGTACGGCAACTGGCACCCCGGCCCGGGCGAGGAGCTCTTCTCCCGGGTCTACGACGCCTACCCGGACCTCGCTCTCTTCGCCGAGGACCTCGGCCCGATGACGGCCGCGGCCTCGCCCCTGCTCGACGTCTTCGAGATCCCGAGCATGCGTGTCCTGCTCCTCGGGTTCGGGCCGGACATGGTCGCGAGCCGGCACATCCCGCACCACCACGACCGGGCGACCGTGCTCTATCTCGGCACGCACGACAACGCCACGGCCCGGGGCTGGGTCGAGACCGCCACCGACGAGGAACGGGCCCGGCTCGCCCGGTACCTCGGTCACGCGCCCGAGCCCGAGACCGTGGCCGACGACCTGGTCCGGCTCTGCATGCAGTCGGTCCCGGCCACGCTCGTGCTCCAGTTCCAGGACCTCCTCGGCCTCGGCGCGGAGGCCCGCACGAACCTGCCGGGCACCGCGTTCGGCAACTGGGAGTGGCGGTGCACGCCCGACGACCTCTCCCCCCAACTCGCGGCCCGGCTCTCGGACCTCTCGTCGACCTACGGCCGGCACGCTCCCGCCCGCTCGAACCCGGCGCTCGCGGGCCACGGCTTCGCCAGGACGTGAGGCCGCTGGCGGTGACCCGCACTCACCGCTCCCCGCGCATCGTGCCTGCAGGCTGTTCTCGAGGTTTGCCTGCCGGCCGCGAGGGGTCGGTCACCGCTGCTCCCATCGATTCGGGTGAATACACTGACATAGTGTACGCCTGGTCCGGGGCCGGGAGTG
>DUGU01000289.1:2383-4760 GCA_013331215.1 Methanoregulaceae archaeon | reverse complement strand
AGTGCCACCGGGCTGTCGGGAATTACGCATACACCTTCCTCGCGGAATGGTACGCGAAAACGGCGGCCCATCCTCTGGTCCTCGCCATGACGGCCTCGCCGGGCGGCGACGTCGAGAAGGTCCGCGCGGTCTGCACCGTACTCGGGATCGAGCGGGTCGAGACGCGGGTCGAGACCGACCCCGATGTCGCGCCGTACGTCCACGAGCGGACCCTCGAATTCGTGAAGGTCGACCTCCCTCCCGAGCTCGCGGACGCCCGCGACCGGATGCACCTTCTCGTCGACCAGAGGCTCGACGCCCTGCGGCGGCTCGGCTTTCCCGCCCCCGAGCGCGAACGGCTCTCGATGCGGGCCCTGAACTGGCTGAACGCGCTGATCCAGGAGCGGATCGCGGACCGCGACCCGGCCGCGTTCCAGGCCGCGTCGATCCAGGCCGAGCTGATGAAGCTCCGCCACGGGCTCACCCTCTGCGAGTCGCAGGGCTCGGTGGTGCTCGCCCGCTTCCTCGAGCGGCTCGCCATCGACGGCGCCTCGGGCGCCGGGAGCAAGGCGAGCCAGCGGCTCGCGGCGGACGCCGTCTTCGGCGAGCTCGTGGCCACGGCCCGATCGTGGGAGGGCGAGCTCCACCCCAAATTCCCCGTGGTCCGGGCCGTGATCGAAGAGCAGCTCCGGGCCGACCCGGGTAGCCGGATCATCGTCTTCGCCTCATACCGGGACACGGTCCACGCGCTCGCGGCCCACCTCTCGGCCTGCGGGATATCGTCCGAGCGTTTCGTCGGCCAGGCCTCGCGCGATACGGAGAAGGGGCTCTCGCAGAAGCAGCAGATCGACGCCCTCCGCCGGTTCCGGGCCGGCGAGTTCCGCGTACTCGTGGCGACTTCCGTCGGCGAGGAGGGGCTCGACATCCCCTCGACCGACCTCGTTGTCTTCTACGAGGCCGTCCCCTCCGAGATCCGGTCGATCCAGCGCAAGGGCCGGACCGGCCGTTCGGGGGCCGGTAAGATCGTCGTGCTCGTGACAAAAGGCACCTCGGACGAGACCTATCGCTACATCTCGCAGGCCCGCGAACGGTCGATGCAGAAGGGGCTGGTGCGGATGCGGACGCCGGACAGGGCGGGCCAGACCGCGCTCCAGGTCGACGACCCGCCGGGCGGGTCGCCCGGCGTCGACCCGCTCCAACAACGGCTCGCCGGGTTCCTCCCCGACGGCCCCGTCGTCATCGCGGACGACCGCGAGACCCAGTCGCGCGTGGTGGAGGCCCTCCGGCTCTCGGGCGCGGCCCTTAAGATCGCGCACCTCGAGAACGGCGACTACGCGATCGGCGACCGGATCCTGGTCGAGCGCAAGACCGCGCGCGACTTCGTGGACACGCTCGTGGAGCGGGACCTCCTCGGGCAGCTCCGATCGCTCGCGGACGCCGCCCCCAAGCCGATCCTGATCGTCGAGGGCGGCGACCTCTACTCCCACCGGCAGATCCACCCGAACGCGATACGGGGCGCCCTCGCCGCGATCGCGGTGGACATGGGGGTCACGCTCCTGTACACGGCCGACGAGCGCGAGACGGCCGACCTCCTGCTCGTGCTCGCCCGGCGCGAAGAGGGCGGGCGGGGCGAACGGATAGCCCACCCGCGAAAGTCCCACCGCGCTGTCCGCGAGCAGCAGGAGTACGTGCTCTCGGCATTCCCGGATGTCGGGCCGAGGACCGCGCGGGCACTCCTCGAGACCTTCGGCTCGCTCCTCGGCGTGATCGGCGCGGATACGGCCGCCCTCGAGGCGGTACCGGGCGTCGGGGCGAAGACCGGTGCGCGGATCCACGAGTTCGTCCGGCAGGGCTACTGATCAGCGCAGGAGCCCCCAGCCGATCCGGACGCACTCCATGAGCGTGCGGCACCGCTCCGGGTCGGGCTCGGTCCGGGCGCGCTGGAGCAAACACGCGACGGTGGCGCCGAGCTCCTCGGCGAGCGGGCCGGTGGCCACCGGCCCGGGTGCGGCCCCCGCCGGCGCGGGTGCGGCGGGTGCCGCCGCCTCCGGTGCTCCGACACCCGCGGGCACTGCCTCCACGGACGCCTTCCGGGCCGCGCAGACCACGCAGCTCGTCTCGCCCTTCACCTCGAAGAGAGGGCAGCCGCAGTCGGGGCAGGCCCGGGCGAGCATGCGACCCCCGTGCAGGAGGTGTTCGGCCATGACCTCGTCGTCGCTCGTCATCCCTGAGAGGTACACTTATTAACTTATTTATGCCTGTATGGGCTACCTGTCAGAACGTATCAGGGGGATTATAAGAATGACCGCTCAGGACGAACAGATCGGCACCTGCATCCAGATGCTCCAGCACATTACGGAGGACTCTTCCATTCCGCGCAACATCCGCCGGGTCGCCG
>DUGU01000289.1:0-2355 GCA_013331215.1 Methanoregulaceae archaeon | reverse complement strand
ATGCCCGGACCAGGATCTGGGAGCTGGTCTCGCAGCTCGAGTCGATCCCGCTCGACTGACGGAGCGGCGCCTGCCGCCTCCGGCGTCCTGCAGCTCGGCCCCCCGGTACGGGTGCCCGGCACGGACGGGGCCCTCCGGCCCATGCCGTTCGCGACGCACCTCACCCGCAACCACTTTCTCGTATCCCGACAGCCGGAGAGAAGGCCCGGCATGCGGCCCGCAATCGCGCCTTTCTTTTCCCTCGCGGAGGAGCGCCGCCGGCGGACCGACGGCACCCCCCTCCGGTGACAACCGCACGGGCATGCCGCCCGACGGGACAGGATCAAGGCAGAGGAGGACCGGCCGGGCTGGCAAAGTGAGCGGTTTTAAGGCTCGCGAGGGTACACCACTGCCGTACCAATCCTGTCACGGATGAAACGTACCATGTCATCCCCCGCGATCCCCCTCGACGCAATCGGCGAGCCCGTGTTCGTGTATGACGGCGACGGACTCGTCACCGCGGTAAACCCCGCCGCCGAACGGCTCGCGGGCACGTCGACGGCGGGCCTCTCCGCGGGGGGGCTCGCCGAACGGCTCGCGCTCCGACTCGCCGACGGCCGGCCGCCGGAGACCGTGCTGACCTCCGTGCGGAAGGCTCTCGACGGCGAGGAGCTGCCGCCGCTGCGGGGGCAGATCACCGCCGCCGACGGTTCCACGGTCGGCGTGCTGATTGTCACCTCCCCGATTCGCGAAGGCGACCGGATCACCGGCGCCCTCTCCGTCTGGCATGATATGACCGGGCGCGATCAGCTGCGCGGAGAGCTCGCCGAGAGCGAGGCGAAGTACCGGAACCTGGTCGAGCTGGCGCCTGATTCGATCCTGATCCACCAGGACGGCGTGATCGTCTTTGCGAATCCGGCGGCGGCCGGCCTCGTCGGAGTCGGCGGACCGGAGGACCTAATAGGTGAGCCGGTGCTCGAGATCGTGCATCCCGGGACGCGCGAACGTGTGGAATGGAACATCGAGGCGGACCTGCGGGGGGAGGAGAGCCCGGTCACCGCGGTGGACCTCCTCCGCCCCGACGGCACCACTGTCACGGTGCAGGGACGCGGTGCCATGATCCCGTTCCGCGGCCGCCCCGCGGTCCAGGTCGTTCTCCACGACGTCACCGAGGAGAAGCGGGCCGAGGCCGCGCTCCGCGAGAACGAGGAGCGGCTCAGGATGGCGAAGGCCTGCGCCGGGGTCGGGATCTGGGAATGGCTCCCGGCGACCTCCGGGAAAGCGGGCTTTTCGGATTGCATCCGGCTCGACGACGACTCCGTCCCGGACGTCCGGCAGATCGACGACTGGCGGAGCATGATCTACCCCGACGACCTGGAGCTGGTGGAGACCGAACTTGCCGCGGTTGTCGCCAGCGGCAGGCCGTTTCCGCTCGAGTTCCGGTTCGACCTCGGGTGGGACCGTCCGCGGTGGATGCGGGTCCTCGGCGGCGGAGTCTTCGACGAAGCGGGCCGCCTCGTCCGGGTCCTCGGCGTGTATATGGACATCACCGATCAGAAGCGGGCCGAGGAGGCCCTGCGGGAGCGGGAGCAGACCCTCCAGGGGATCTTCCGTGCCGCCCCCGTCGGCATCGGCATGGTCTCGCACCGGACGGTCATCCAGGCCAACGACCAGCTCTGCCGAATGACCGGGTACAGCCGCGACGAGTTGATCGGGCAGGACGCGCGTATCTTCTATCCCGACGAGGAGGCGTACGCGTATGTCGGTCAAGAAAAGTACGCGCAGATCATGGTGGGCGGGACGGGCTCTGTGGAGACACAATGGCGGACGAAGGACGGCACCGTCCTCGACATCCTGCTCAGCTCGTCGCCGATCGACCTCTCCCGGCCGCATGAGAACGTCATCTTCAACGCGCTCGACATCACGCGGCTCCGGGAGAGCGAGCGGGCCCTGGCGTCGTTCATGGACGACCTGCAGCGGTCGAACGAGGAGCTGCAGCGGTTCGCGTACGTGGCGAGCCATGACCTCCAGGAGCCGCTTCGCTCGATCATCTCGTTCTCCCAGCTCCTCGAGCGGCGCTATAAAGGGAAAATCGACACGGACGCGGACGAGTTCATCGCGTTCATCATCGACGGGGGCAACCGGATGCAGCGGCTGATCGAGGACCTGCTCCAGCTCTCGCGGGTCGAGACAAAGGCCAAGCTGCTCACTCCGACGGACGCCGGGGAGGTCGTGGCCGACTCGCTCCGACTGATGGAGACATCGATCCGGGAGGCGGGCGCGACCGTCACCGTGGAGGACCTGTCGACGGTCATGGCCGACGCGGCCCAGCTCGCGCAGGTCGTGACGAACCTGGTCGGTAACGCCCTGAAATAC
>DUGU01000043.1 GCA_013331215.1 Methanoregulaceae archaeon | reverse complement strand
TCATGGCCGCGGCCTTCGTGGTCGGCCCGATCCTCGGCGGCATCCTCACGCTCGTCGACTGGCGCCTGAACTTCTTCTTCAACCTCCCGATCGGGCTCGCCGCCCTCTACCTCGGCGCCCGCCACCTCCGCGAGCCGTCCCTCCCCCGGTCCGGCGGGCGATTCGATTACCTGGGCATGGCCCTCTTCACGGTCGCCGTCCTCAGCCTCATCGTTTACGTCGGGGTCGGGTTCATCCCCGGCCTCCTCTCGCCCGTGATGCTCGCGGACCTCGCGGTCTTCCTGGGCAGCCTCGGCCTCTTCGTCCGCCGCGAGACGCGGATCCCGCACCCCCTCATCGACCTCTCGCTCTTCCGGATCCGGATCGTCGCGTTCGGCCAGCTCTCGGCGTTCCTGAACGCGATCGCCCGGGGAGCGGTCATGGTCCTGCTGATCCTCTACTTCCAGGGCGTCCGCGGCCTCGACCCGCTCACGGCGAGCATCCTGATCGCGCCCCTCGCGATCGGGCTCGTGGTCATGGGCCCGGTCGGCGGCATCCTCTCGGACCGGTACGGCTCGCGCCTGGTCAGCACGGTCGGCCTCGCCCTCTCGCTCGCCGGGCTTGCCGGGCTCGCCCTGATCCGGTACGATACGCCCTACCCGTGGATCGCGCTCCCGCTCTTCGTCAACGGTCTCGGTTCGGGCCTCTTCCAGTCGCCGAACACGAGCGCGGTCTTGGCCGCCGTGCCGCCCGAGCGGTGGGGCATCACCTCCTCGGTCCGGGCCCTGCTCAACAACCTCGGGATGGTGATCTCGATGGCGATCGCGACCCCGGTCCTGCTCGGCTCGGTCCCGATGGACGAGATGATGCAGATGTTCGTGATCGGCGGCACGAACATGCCGGTCGCGGTCCAGCAGGCGATGACCGGGGGGATCGCCCTCGCCTTCGTCGTCGCCGCGGTCCTCACGCTCCCGGCCGTCGTCGCCGCGGTCCTCACGCTCCCGGCCGTCGTCGCCTCCGCCCTCCGGGGGACCGAGACCCGTGCCTTCGACGCCGAGCGCGACGGAAGCGGCGTGCAGGCCTGAGGCCGGCGCGGCCTCTATCGATATCCTCTTTTCGGTTCACGTCGAGGTCCGTATATGGTCGCAGAGGCGGACGGGGACGAGCGGGCGGCGGGGGCGCCCGAGGTGATCACCTACTCGCTCCGGAACGGCGCTCCGGACTCGGCCGTGTACTACCGGGACGCGGCCCTGTTCGCGGACGAGGTCGTGGCGGCGGGGGCGCCTCTTATCCCTATCGTCACCGGGTTCATCGAGTCCATCGTCGCGAGCGGGCGCGAATCGGCGCGCGCGGAGGAGGAGTACCTGATCGAGCTCCTGATGCTCGGCGTCCACTGGCGGGCCTACGGCGACGACGCCCACGACCTCGCCTGCACGCCGCGCTGCATCCTCGCGACGCTTGCCGAGATCCGCCGCGCGAGCCCGTTCCTGAAGCCCGCCGCCGACCGGCTGCGCGGCATCCTCTCGACCATCTACCTCGTGCCGAAGGACCGCGAGTGGCACCCGCGGCCGACCCTCGACCACCTCGGCCGGCTGCTCGGCTGGCTCGAGGCGGCCGGCGACTACCGCGAGGAGGTCGAGCGGCTCTCGGCCTGGCGCGACTATCTGCAGGCCCAGCCCGAGGACGAGGCAGTGGCCGTGCTCGCGGCCGCAATCGCGTTCGCCGAATGGTTCGAGGAGGCGAGCCTCGCCGCGCTCGGCGCGTACACGGTGGGCGTGGAGCGGTTCCTCGCCGAGGAGCACCCATCGTACGCCTGGCGTGAGGACGTGGTCTTCGCGGCCCGGCCGCGCGTCGAGTACCACCTGAACATGGTCGGCGCCGAGCTGATGAACCGGGCCCAGCGCGCCGCGTTCCTCGAGACGCCGCGAAAGGCCGTGATCGTGCCGGCCTGCCTCCGGTACCACCCCCGCCCGCGCTGCAAGGCCGTGGCAGGGCCGCTCGCCTGCGAGTGCCGCGGGTGCGAGCCGCGCTGCCGCGTGCGGCAGCTGACCCGGCTCGGCGCCGAGCACGGGTTCGACGTCTTCCTCGTGCCGCACGAGTCGTCGGTCTTTGCGGGCGAGGCCGGCCGGCAGCTCCTCGGCGACGGCGCGGGGATTGTCGGCGTCACCTGCGTGCCGAACCTCCTCGCCGGCGGGTGGAAGGCCCTCCGGCTCGGGATGCCGCCGCAGTGCGTCCTCCTCGACCACTGCGGCTGCCGGAAGCACTGGCACGACGAGGGCATCTCCACCGCGATCGACGAGGCCGAACTCCGGCGCGTCCTCGCGATCGCCTGAAGACCCGATCGGAAAAGGGCGCGCCCGACAGGCTCCGGGGCCATGCGGCGCGTTCCGAGCCCCCCTCACGCCGACGACGCTGCAGTATTGATACCTTTTTATGCTCTCGTCGACCACCGTACTCAACCCAGGCCGGTCCCGTACGGGACGGCATGGTGACACCCCATGGCAGAACAGGTCGAGGTACTGGTACCCGGCGGGAAGGCGACAGCCGGCCCGCCGATCGGTCCCGCTCTCGGTCCCCTCGGAATCAACGTCAAGCAGGTCGTCGACGACATCAACAAGCAGACCGCTGATTTCAACGGCATGCAGGTGCCGGTGACGATCACGGTCGATGACAAGAAGAACGTCACGATCTCGATTGGGATTCCACCGACGACGGCCCTCGTCAAGAAAGAGGCCGGCGTCGAGAAGGGGTCGGCGGAACCGAACACCAACTTTGTTGGTAATCTGCCGATGGAAGCTGCCGTCAGAATCGCCCGCATGAAGCTCAACGACATGCTGTCGTACGAGCTCAAGACCGCGGTCAAGGAAGTCGTCGGGACGTGCGTCTCGGTCGGCGTGACCGTGGAAGGCCGGAGACCCAAAGAGGTCCTGGCCGCAATCGATGCGGGAGAGTTCGACGGCATGCTCTCCGCGTAATCTGGCAGCCCATAGAAGATCGCAAGGTCGGAAGACTATGGAGCGAGAATGGTAGAGAGAAAAAAGATCCTGGAAGCCGTCAGAACGGCAATCGAGAGCGCGCCAGAGCGCAAGTTCTCTGAGTCCGTGGACCTCACGGTCAACCTCAAGAATATCGACATGGCGCAGCCGAAGAACCGTATTGACGAGACGATCCTCCTCCCGCAGGGAACGGGGTTTTCGGTCGGGATCGCAGTGCTCGGCAAGGGCGAGATCACGACGCAGGCGAAAGAGGCCGGCGTCGACCTGATCATCGGCCCCGAGGAGATCGAGCGGCTCGGCGGGGAACCCCGCGAAGCCCGCAAGATGGCGAACCAGTACAGGTTCTTCCTCGCCGAGACCGCGGTCATGCCGCTCGTCGGGCGCTATCTCGGCGTCCGGCTCGGTCCGCGCGGCAAGATGCCGCTCCCGATCTCGCAGGGGACGGACATCCGTCCGATCGTCGAACGTCTGCGCGGTTCGGTCAAGATCCGCACGAAGGACAAGAAGGTCTTCTCCGCAAAGGTCGGCACGACCGCGATGGGACCCGAGCAGATCGCCGAGAACATCGACGCGATCATGAAGCGTGTCGAGTCCGTGCTCGACCAGGGCGCGCTGAACGTCCGGTCGGTCTACGTCAAGACGACGATGGGCCCGGCCGTAAAGGTGGAGTAAATGGCGCTGTACACGCAACACCTGCCCGACTGGAAGCGGCAGGAGGTCGAGGCGATCAAGGAGAAGACCGGCGAGTTCACGCTGGTCGGTCTCGTCGACGTCTACGGCATCCCGGCCGCGCAGCTCCAGCAGATCCGGCGGAACCTTCGGGGTATCGCCGTGATCAAGATGGCGCGGAACACGCTCATGCACCACTCGTTCGACGAGCTCGGAGGAGACTTCGAGAACGTCCGCAAGTACATCAACGGCAACACGGCCCTGATCTACTCGAACGAGAACCCGTTCCGGCTGTACAAACTGCTCGTGCAGAACAGGACCAAGATGGCCGCCAAGGCCGGCCAGACCGCCCCCGAGGACATCGTCGTCGCGAAGGGCCCGACCACGTTCAAGCCGGGCCCGATCGTCGGCGAGCTCCAGCAGGCCGGCATTCCGGCCGCGATCCAGGGCGGGAAGGTCCAGATCAAGGAGACCAAGACCGTCGTCAAGAAGGGCGGCGTCATCAATGCCAAGCAGGCGGACGTGCTCGCCAAGCTCGGAGTCAAGCCGATGGATGTCGGCCTGGTGATCCAGGTCGTCTTCTACCAGGGCTCGGTCTTCGAACCTGAAGTGCTCAACGTCGACGAAGCGGCGATCCTCGCCCAGGTCCAGCTCGCGGCCGCGCAGGCGTTCAACCTCTCGGTGAACGCGGCGATCCCGACGGCGGAGACGATCGGTGCGATCCTGACCAAGGCCGAGCGCGAGGCGAGAAGCCTCGGCGTCGAGGCTCCGGTCTATGCGAAGGAGATTGTCGGTGCGATCATCGGCAAGGCATACAGAGAGACGGCGGCGGTTCAGACCGCCGTCGGAGAATATTAACTGAGGTTGATTGAGATGGAATACATTTATGCAGCGCTCCTGCTCCACAAGGCAGGCAAGGAAGTCAGCGAAGAGAACGTGAAGGCCGTGCTCTCGGCCGCCGGTGTCGCCGTCAACGACGCCCGTGTCAAGGCGCTCGTCGCCTCGCTCGAGGGCGTCGACATCAACGATGCCATCGCGAAGGCCGCCGCAGCCCCGGTTGCGGTCGCCGCCGCCCCCGCCGCCGCGGGCGCCGCCCCCGCCGCTGCCGCGGCAGAGGAGGAGCCCGAGAAGGACGAGAAGGAGGAGGAAGAGAGCGGCATGGCAGGGCTCGGTGCCCTGTTCGGCTGAACCTTTTTCCCTTTTCTCTACACGAACCGCAGCGTTTCCGTCTCTTTTCCCGTTCCGGCGCGTCGGCCGATGACAGGTTTGTCATAGCCGGCGGCTCGCGAGGAGCGGTACGCCGTCCCACCCGGTCCCGGCAGAACCCGTCTCTCCCGGCGAAGCTGTCAAACGGCGGCAGCAGACGATCGACGGTACGGCGACATCACCGGCTCCCGGGTCGTTCGTTCGCCCGGGCTACGGGCAATCCCGGCCTTCGATCGCCTCCACCGTGACCCCGGGGTGGCGGTACCGCCGCCGCGACGCGGTCTNNGGATGCAGGCCATGCACTGCTCGCAGCGGTGGAGCCAGGCCGGCCGGCCATCCTGGAGCCGGACGTTTTCGACGGGGCAGACGGCGACGCAGGTCCCGCAGGCCGTGCAGCGGTCGTCGACGGTGAACTTCGCGTCGGCCCCGTGCACCCCGACGAGGAACCGTGGGTAGAAGACATGATGGATGACGGCGCCGGCGGGAGAGAACCGGGGCATGGTGCGCTCGCCGCGGCCTACCGCCTCCGCGATCGCCGCCACCCGCCTGTTGGCGTCCGCGAGGGTCCGCTCCAGCACCGTGTCCTCCTCGCGGTCGTAGAGGAGGATGTCGTTCCCGGGCATCCGGACCGCGAACCCGGCGTCCAGGCCCCTGCCGCCGGGGCCCGCCTGCAGGACCCGGTCGAGCTGGCGGAGCGAGGGTGCGGCACCGGAGCCGCCATTGGTGCAGACCGCGAAGACGTACCGGGCCCCGCCGAGGTCGAGAGGGGCGGCGATCTCCGCGACGATTGACGGGACGCCGGAGAAGTAAACGGGATAGACGATCCCCACGCGGTCCGCGGCAGGGCGAATCGGCCCGGACTCGTCGGCGAGGGAGGCGATGGGCACGGCCCGGCAGTCGCCCAGCCGTTCGCAGAGGCCACGGGCGACGGCAAGCGAGTTCCCGGTCCCCGTGAAGTAGTAGATTGTGGTCTCCATCGTTGGTCGCGGAATGTATCGGCGTTGCCCGGCAAAAGGGGGGCGGCGCGGGATCGGCCGGGGAGGACAGGAAGCAGGAATCGAGCGGCATGGCAGGATCGAGAGGAGATACACCGTACAGCCCGGTCCCGGCAGGTACGGATATCTTCGAGAAGAGCCGCCGACCGGCAGTAGCGTACAAGCGAATAACGGTACGACGGGAGAGGAGGGGTCCCCCCTCCCGTCGGTCGACAGGCTCGCCGCCCCCCCGGTTGTTCGTCCGCCGGGGCCATGAACCGGCCCGGGTCGCCCCCGGTCCCGGAACGGCCGCGGCCCCGGGCCGCCGCAGACGGTCCGTGCTGCGGCGGGTTCGATACGGATCTCTACGCGAGCGCCGGTACGGCGTCGGCCCAGTTCTCGACGGTCGAGCGGATCGCGTCGTCCTCGTACGAGGAGAGCGTCAGCCGCGTCCGCGAGAGCGAGAGCGTGAAGACCTCGCCGTTCGCGGCGTGGCACTTGAGGGCCGCCATGAACGAGCCGGTGTCGATCGCGTGGACGGCAGTCCCGCCCATGGCCGTCGCAAGCGCGGCGTTGCCGAGCACGGTCGCGACGTTCGCGGTGTAGGCTGCGACGGTCGGGCACTTGACGGAGACAGTACCGACGGTCTCGGCCTCGCCGTCCTCGTACACGACCCTTCCGGTGTACGTCTCGCCCGTCTTCTCGACGGCCGCGTGGTTCTCGGTGCCGACCTGGTAGGCCGTGCAGCCGAACGGGGTGTTCGCCAGCATGTCGTCCACGACCTCCGCGAACGCGGCCATGTCGGCGATCGGCGCGGCCAGTTCCCGGACGGCCGTCTTGACGCCGCTGCTCTGGACAAAGTTTGCCATTTCCTTTTCTCCATGTGCGAATGCACCGGGATACTATGAGATTCAAAAATATTTATGACGCTCAAAACGGGGAATCACGTTCACGGTTTGGAAGGGTTGCGGGCGGATGGCCGTGGTCGCGATCGCACCGCGGCGATTGTGCCGATCGCGGACGCGGAGGAGCTCGAGGCCCGGTTCGGTGAGATCGTTTCGTTTCGGCGTTTCCGATGCGTCCGCTGACAGCAACCTGGATCATGCGGAGAAACGGAGATATCGTTCGCCAGTTCCGTGACGGTCGGCTCGCTGTCGTCGAATCTCATGCCGCCGCCGACGCCGCGGCAGGGGCCGGCCCGCCGGGCACGGCCCCGGTGCAGGCCCTCACGACGGGAGCTCGGCGAGGATGGCGCGCACCGCGTGTTCGAGGGGCGTCAGGTCGTCGGTGACGAGTCGTAAGACGATCCCGAGGTCGACGCCGAAGTACCGGTGTACGAGCACGTGGCGGAGGGCGATCGCGTCCTGCCACGGCACCTCGGGGTGGGATGCGACGAGGCCGGGCGCTGTCAGAAATCGAGACGAATGCATTGCATCTCCTTCGGCCGCGGGGCGAAACCCCGCGCCCGATACAGAGCGTACTCCTTCGAGACATTTATTATGCTCAACCGCGGGTCGAAAGTGTACGGAGGCAGATGCCGGCCGGCGCGCCGGAACCGGGTCGGTATCGCCACGCTTTAAAAAAGACCGGACCGGGCCCGGCGCGGCCGGAGGGACGGGGTGCGCCCGCGCGGTGCGCGCGGCGGCTCAGAGCAGGGCCTGCGCCAGCACCGCGGCGCCGAGCGCGACCATCACGAACCCGGAGACGCCGAGCACCGCGCGCCGCCGGGCCCCGCGCCACTCGTCGATCGCCGAGGGCGAAAGGCCGAGCGCGACCGCGCCGACGATCAGGGCGAGCGGCAGGACGAAGCAGAGGTTGTACAGGACGAGGAGCGGGAGCGCGTCGGCCATGGCCCCGCCCGCGAGCAGGCCGAGCACGCCGAGGTAGACGCCGCCCGTGCAGGGCAGCTCGACCAGCGCGACGCCGACCCCGAGCGCGAGCGCCGCCACCTGCCCGGCCGCGGGCGCCTTCTCGAGCCAGCCGGCGATCCGCTCGCGCCCGCACGCCGTGATGGCCGGCGCGAGCTCCCGCCGCTGGAGCACGGCCGCGGCGAGCACGGCGACGCCGAGGACGATCGCGACGGTCCCGGCCGCGAGGCGGAACGCGGGCGCAAAGCCGGCCGCGCCGACCACGGCCACGATCCCGAGGCCGGCGGCGAGGTAACAGGCGAAGACGCCGAGGGTGTAGGCCCCGCCGAGGGCGAGCACGCGCCGCCGCGTCCCCGAGGCCGCCAGCGCGCCGAGCAGGAGCGCGAGCACCGCGAACGCGCAGGGGTTGATCCCGTCCACGAGCCCGGCGCCGACGACCGCGAGCGGCGTGAGCGGGGGCGGGGCGGCCCCGGTGGCGTTCGCGGGCGCCGTCGTGCTCGCGTTCTCGAGGAAGGCGCGGATCTCGTCGCCCCCCGCGACGGCCCGGTCGCCCATGAAGAGCGCCGGGACGTGGGGAAGGGTTCCCGTGCGGTTCGCGAGGTCGGTGAAGCGCAGCACGGCGTCGGGGCCGGCGTTCAGGTCCAGGTACTCGATCGCCTGCGCCGTGTGGTTCGCTTGCCAGGCCTGGACCATCGGGAGCGTCCGGTCGCAGTCCCCGCACCCGACCCGGTAGGCGAAGACCCATGCGTCGCTCGTGCCCGCGGCGACCGGTACCGCCGCTGCGAGTACGAGGAGGATCAGCAGGGATGCGGCTCGAGCGGAGATCATGCTCTGTGTACGAGATCGGCGTCCGGCCTTTTCATTTCTTCCCGGAGAGTGGCCGGGCCCGTTTCGCCGCTCCCCGGTTCAGGCGAGGATCTCGGCGAGCACTGCCGCCCCGAGGACGACCATCATCAGCCCGGTGGCCCCCATGACCAGGCGTCGACGCGACTGGCGCCACCGGTCGACCGATGACGGGCCGAGCCCGAACGCGACGCCGACGACGATCAGGGCGAGGGGCAGGACGAAGCAGAGGTTGTACAGCACGAGCAGCGGCACGGCGTCGGCCACGGCCCCGCCCGCGAGCACCCCCAGCACGCCGATGTAGATGCCGCCGGTGCAGGGCAGCTCGATCAGCCCGACACCGATACCGAGGGCGAGCGCGGCGATCGGCCCGGCATTCCGCGCCGATCGGATCCACTGGGCGATGGCTACCCGGCTCATGGTCGGGAGGACGGGCCTGAAGGCATCTCCGAAACCGAGGGCGGAGAAAAGGATCGCGGGCCCGAGCACGATGGAGACGATCCCGGCCGCGATCCGGAAGGTCGACGCCAGCCCGAAGGCCCCGACGGCTCCCACGATCCCGAGGCCGGCCGCGATATAGCAGACGAAGATCCCGACCGTATAGGC
>DUGU01000287.1:2451-2995 GCA_013331215.1 Methanoregulaceae archaeon | reverse complement strand
TCGGCATCCTGGTCACGCGCCTGAATGCCCGGCTCCTGATCGCGGCCCTCGGCGACGCGGCCTATCCCCGCGTTCCCGAGACCTACGCCGCCGCGAAGGAGTGCGGCGTCGCCGGGCGGATCGTCGTGATGGGCGGGGTCGCGCCCGGCCAGACCACGGACGCGGTCGCGGCCGTGCTGGCCGAGGAGGTCGGGGCGGACCTCCTGCTCAACGCGACCTCGGTCCCGGGGATCTTCACGGCCGACCCGAAGAGGGACCCGACAGCGACCCGGTACGAGACCATGACCCCGGCCGAGCTGCTCGCGCTCGTGAGCCGCGAGCGGATGGGTGCGGGCTCGAACACGGTGATCGACCTGGTCGCGGCCAAGATCGTGGAGCGGTCCGGGATCCCGATGGTCGTGCTCGACGGGCGCGAGCCCGCCGGGATCCGGGCCGCGGTCTTCGACGGCGCGTTCGAGGGAACGGTCGTCGCCGCGGAGGAGTGCCGGCCGCTCCCGCTCTGAGGGAGAGAGGCCCGGCATGAGAACGCTTTTCCCCGTCCGGG
>DUGU01000287.1:0-2430 GCA_013331215.1 Methanoregulaceae archaeon | reverse complement strand
CAGTTCGAATCTGCCCTACCCCATCTCGATGCCGGGTGCGGCAATGGACGACGCGGCCTGTTCCCTGATCTACGAGATCCTCGCGGCCACCCATCCGCACGCCACCGATCCCGAACCGTTCTTCTCGAGCCCGTTCCAGGTGCTGGTCCTGACCATCCTCTCGGCCCAGACCACGGATAAGCAGGTCTGGGCCCTCCGGGAACCTCTCTTCGCAGCGTACCCCACGCCCGCCGCACTCGCCGATGCCGATCCCACCGAGCTCGAGGCGATCGTCAGACCGACCGGATACTACCACGCGAAGGCCCGGCACCTGGTCGGCGCGGCCCGGATGCTCGCCGCCGAGTATGGCGGGGAGGNNGCGCAAGACCGCGAACATCGTGCTCTATCACGCGTTCAGCCGGAACGAGGGGGTCGCGGTCGACACTCACGTTCTCCGGCTCGCGAAGCGAATCGGGCTCTCGGACCACGCGGACCCGGGCGCTGTCGAACGGGACCTGATGACCTGCCTCTCGCCCGAGCGGTGGGGCCCCGTCACGGACCTGCTGATCGCGCACGGACGGGCTGTCTGCACGGCCCGGCGGCCGCGTTGCGAGGTCTGCCCGCTCAGTCCGCACTGCCGGTACTACCGCGAGGTCTGTCTTGCCGGGCCCGGGTGAGGCGGAGCTCGGAGCCGGTTCTGGTCCACGTTCCCGACCGGGATCAACGAGGATACGATCCTTGATGTGCTCTCCAGACAGAGTACCCAATGGATGCCGAGTCCACCCGTCGAACTGGTCGTCCTGATCATCGGTATCGCGCTGGTCTTCGACTTCACGAACGGGTTCCACGACTCGGCCAACTCGATCTCGACGGTGGTCTCCACCAAGGTCCTCTCCCCGCGCTCGGCGGTCGCCTTCGCGGCGTTCTTCAACTTCGTCGCCGCCTTCGGTTTCGGCGTCGCGGTCGCTTCCACGATCAGCAAGACCATCAACCTGGACCAGGTGGCGGCGGAGATCATCCCGTATATCGTGCTCGCGGCGCTGATCGGGGCGATCAGCTGGAACCTGATCACCTGGTTCATCGGCCTGCCGTCCTCCTCCTCCCACGCCCTGATCGGGGGATTGACCGGAGCCGGGATCGCCGCGGCCGGCGTTGCCGCGGTGAAGCTTTCGACCGTCCTGGTGGTGGCCGAGTTCATGGTGATCTCCCCGATCATCGGGCTGATCGCGGGGTTCTTCTTCATGGTCCTCGTTCTGCGTCTGACCCGGCATTACAACCGCGAACAGATGGACACGCACTTCCGCCGCCTGCAGCTCGTCTCGGCCGGGGCGTACAGCTTCAGCCACGGCACGAACGACGCGCAGAAGACGATGGGGATCATCACGCCCCTCTTATTCAGCATCGGGTACTTCGGCGCCGGGGCCGATCCCAACAACCTCCCGGTCCCAATCTGGGTGATCCTCGCCGCGCACGCCGCGATCGCGCTCGGCACCTTCTCGGGCGGCTGGCGGATCGTGAAGACGATGGGCTACAAGATCACCCGCCTTCGCCCGGTCCACGGATTCGCGGCCGAGACCGTGAGCGCGGGGACGATCATCGGAATGTCGCTCGCGGGGATCCCGGTCAGCACCACCCATATCATCAGCACGGCCATCATGGGCGTGGGCACGACCAAGGGGCCAGGCGCAGTGAAGTGGGGAATCGCGCGAAACATCGTCGGGGCCTGGATCCTGACGATTCCCGCGAGCGCGGCGATCGGGTTCGCCGCTTTCTGGATATTGCAGTTCTTTCTCTGAAGGCGTCCGCCTCGATCTCGATGTGGAGGACCATCCCAAAAAAATCGGCGCGGCTGAAAAAATCAGTAAGGGTTTGCGGACCCCGCTCAGGTATGCCGGATCACGATGTCCGAGATGATGTTCGCGACCATCTCGCACCGGTCCGTGGCCCGCTCGAGCTCCTCGTACACGTCTTTGAGTTTGATGATCCTGACGGCGTCGTACGTCTTGAAGAGGTCGGAGAGGGCGTGGCCCAGCACGTCGTCGGCGAGGTTCTCGAGCCGGTTGACCTCGATCACCCGCGCGTCGATATCCTTGCCGTTCGAGAGCTTCCGGAGGCTCCGGATCGCGCCCTGGAGCTCGACCACCGAGAGCTGGATCAGCTTTGCCATCTGCCGCATCACGTCGTCCGACTCCTCGACGCCGTAGACGCGCATCATCTGGACGGAGCCCTCGATGCAGTCAAGGACATCGTCGAGGACCGAGGCGAGGCGGGAGATCTCCTCGGGTTCGAGCGGCGTGATGAAGGTCCGGTTCAGCTGGAAGTAGATCCGGTGCGTGACCGTATCGCCCGCGTGCTCGAGATCCTTCATCTCGGGGCAGCGCCCGACGGGGTTCGCCCCCGACCCGGTGAACTTCACGAGGAGATCGGCGGCCGCGACCAGGATATCGGCCA
>DUGU01000108.1:1302-3805 GCA_013331215.1 Methanoregulaceae archaeon | reverse complement strand
CGAGGCGGACTCCGAGCACCCGCTCGCCCGGGCAATCGTGGACGCAGCCGGCATGGAGGGGGTTGCGGTCCCGGCCGCGACCGCGTTCGCGTCGGTCACGGGGCGGGGGGTGGCCGCCACCGTCGACGGGCGGGAGGTGCTCGTCGGGAGCCGGGCTCTTCTCGAGGAACGGGGCGTAGCCCTGCCCGACGGCGCCGAGGCCACTCTTCGGGCGCTCGAGGAGGCAGGGCGCACGGCCGTCCTCGTCGCGGCCGGGGGTGAGGCCACCGGGATCCTCGCGGTCGCGGACCCGGTCAAGCCGACGACCGCCCGCGCGGTCGAGGCCCTGAAGACGATGGGGCTCGGTGTCGCGATGGTCACCGGCGACAACCGCCGGACCGCCGACGCGATCGCCCGCTCGGTCGGGATCGACCGGGTGCTGGCCGAAGTCCTGCCCGGCGAGAAGGCCGACGAGATCCGACGGCTCCAGGAGGGCGGCGAGCGGGTCGCGTACGTCGGCGACGGGATCAACGATGCCCCCGCGCTCGCGACGGCCGACCTCGGGATCGCGATCGGCTCGGGGACCGATGTCGCGATCGAGTCGGGGGATGTCGTGCTCGTCCGCTCGGATCTCCTCGACGCGGTCGCCGCCATCGAGCTCGGGCGGGCCGTGATGCGCCGCATCCGCCAGAACATCTTCTGGGCCTTCTTCTACAACGGGGCCCTGATCCCGGTCGGTGCCGGCGTGATCTACCCGTTCACGGGGATCGTCTTCCGGCCCGAGTGGGCTGCGGCCGCGATGGCCTTCTCCTCGGTCACGGTCGTCTCGCTCTCGCTCCTGCTCCGGCGCTGGACCCCCCGGGTCCGTGATCGGCCTCAAGGATAACTATTATCTCCTCCGGGGACCAGTCGGACCACGGGAGATACTCATGGCAACGGTCGCCCGGCCGACACCCCGCACCCTCGTCGTCACAGCGGGAGCCCTGCTGGCCGGAGCACTCCTGATCGGGGTCGCCCTCGAGAACTACCTGCTCTTCCACGCGCTCGTGGAGATGGCCGCCGTCGGGGTCGCGCTCGCGCTCTTCATCCTGGTGTGGTCGAGCCGGCCGTACCTCGAGAACGCCTACTTTCTGGTGCTCGGTATCGGCC
Organism: Methanoregulaceae archaeon; assembly: GCA_013331215.1. Classification (GTDB taxonomy): domain Archaea; phylum Halobacteriota; class Methanomicrobia; order Methanomicrobiales; family Methanospirillaceae; genus UBA288; species UBA288 sp11384u. The sequence continues at coordinate 2,677 of DUGU01000108.1, read as the reverse complement.
TGCTCTTCGTCGGCGGCCTGACCCTGCTCCACGCCCTCGCCTTCGACGGCATGGGAGTATTCGCCGGTTCCGCACCCGGCCTCGCATCCCAGTTCTGGGTCGCGGGAGGCCTCCTCGCGGCGGCCACAGCCGTCGGCGCCCCACTCGCGATCGGCCGCGATATCGCACCGCGGTACCTGCTCGGCGCGTACGCGGCCGCAACGGCGGCCCTGCTGGCCGCGATCGCCATTGGAGTCTTTCCGGACGTGAACGCCGGCGGTCCGGCCGCCCCGTCGCTCCGTCTCGGAGCCGAGGTCGTTGTCGTGGTCGGGATCGCGGCGGGCATGCTCCTCCTCTACCGGCGCCGTGCCGCATTCGACGAGGAGATGCTCCGTCTCCTCCTCGGAGCATTCGGCAGCTACCTGGCCGCCGAGGTCTGCTTCACCCTGACTGTCGACGCGATCGGACCGCTGAACCTGGTCGGCCATCTTCTCCGACTGATCGCCTTCTACCTCTTCGCACTGGCCACCGTCGAGTTCGGGGTCCGGCGTCCCTACTCGGTCCTCTTCCGCGAGCTCTCGAGCCGGACCGACGAACTTCGGGAAGCCCGCGAGTACGTCGAAGGGCTGCTCGAGCAGGCTCCGGGCCCGATCCTGGTCCTCGACGCCGAGGGGAAGGTCACGCGCCTGAACCGGGCCTTCGAGAGGCTCACGGGCCGGTCGGCCGGCGGCCTCGCAGGAAGGCTCCTCGCCGACGTCCTGCCCGGCATTGCCCCGACCGTGCGCGATGCGGGGGCCGCGCCCCAGGGTGTCGAGGGAACGGTCGTCCACCGCGACGGAACGGCCCGCACCGTCCTCTGGACGGCGGCCACCCTCCGCAACCCCGACGGGACGGTCGCGGCGACCGTCATCCAGGGCCAGGACGTCACGGCCCGGGTCGAGGCCGAGCTCCGCCTCCGCGCCGCGATCGACGAGCTCGAGGTCTCGAACGAGGGGCTCGAGCGCTATGCATACGTGGCGAGCCACGACCTGCAGGAGCCGCTCCGCTCGATCATCAGCTTCTCCCAGCTCCTCGAACGACGCTACCGGGGAGAGCTCGATGCGGACGCGGACGACTACATCGGGTTCATTGTCGAGGGCGGCACCCGGATGCAGTGCCTGATCCGGGACCTGCTGGCCTACTCGCGGGTCGGGACGGCGACGCAGACGCCCGCCCCGACGGACGCGGGCGAGGTCGTGGCGGATGTCGTCCGCTCCCTCGACCTCCTGATCCGCGAGGCGAGCGGGCGCGTGAGCACGGGTCCGCTGCCGACCGTGGTCGCGGATCGGATGCAGCTCCAGCAGGTCTTTTCGAACCTGATCGGGAACGCAATCAAGTACCGCCGGCCCGGCGTCCC
>DUGU01000108.1:0-1256 GCA_013331215.1 Methanoregulaceae archaeon | reverse complement strand
TCTTCGAGATGTTCCGCCGCCTCCACACCCACGACGAGTACGACGGTACCGGCATCGGTCTCGCCGTCGTCAAGAAGATCGTCGAACGGCACGGCGGGACCGTCCGCGTGGAGTCGACGCCGGGCGACGGGTCGACGTTCTTCTTCACGATGCCGGCGGCGTGACGGGTCGCCGCGGCGGGCCGGCGGTACGTCGTCCGGCCGGCGATCGCCGGGCGCCCCGGAGACGGCGGACGCCGCTTCGCGCCGGAACGTTGATGCTCCGCGCCGGTATGGGGAAGCGTATGACGACCGATCAGGGGTGGACGCCCCTCGGGCTGCGGCCCGGGCCGGAGACGGAGGCCCTCGGCCGCTTCGTCTGGAACGGGACCTGGGCGGGCACGGTGGAGCCCGGCGGCATGGGGCCCCCGGGTCGCCGCCGATGGACGCGCGGGGCAGGGCGACCTGCACGTGGGGGCTGCAGGGCCCCTGGGCCGACTGCCTCTTCGAGCAGGACCAGTTCGTCGACGGCCGGCCGGTGCTGAACTGGCAGGCCCGGTGGATCATGGGCTGGGACCGGGACGCGAACGAGTACCGGGCGGTGGGAGCGGACACCAACGGCCGCGCCATCATCTTCCACGGTCGGATCGAGGGGGGCCGGCTGGTCATGGAGACCCTCGGGGAGTCGCCGGCGACACTCCTGTTCACGTGGGAGGTCGTGGACGAGCGCACGGTCACCTGGAAGAACGAGGTCTCGTTCGGCGGCGGCCCCCGGCAGCTGATCGAGACGTACCGGATCACGAGATCGGACTGAGGCGGCCGCCGCCGTTTCCGGCGCGGCAGTGATAGTGGAACATCGTCGCGTTCCCGAGGGGTGCGGCGCCCTGCCCCGGTTCGGGAATGCCCTGGAGGAGAAGCATGGACCTAAAACGAGTCGTCGGAGCCATCGTCGGGCTGGTCCTCGCGGTGCTGGGCCTGCTGTGGTTCCTGCAGGGAACGGGAGTTGTTCGCATGTGCCCCGTGCTCTGTTTCGCGGATTGCGAATGTGTCGAGGGCGGATCGCGGTTCTGGGAGATCGCGGGTGCGATCACGTCCGGGATCGGGGCGATCCTTGCCGGAGTCTCGTTGCGGCGCGGGAATGGCTGACGATCCTCATTGTACGGCGCGGCCGTGAAACGGGCGCAGGCGAGGCGGGCGCGCCACCGCAATCTTCAATCCGCCCGGCGCCCACCCCTCTGCCATGACATTCTTCGAGGGTATAGTGGCAAACTAGCCCCC
>DUGU01000240.1 GCA_013331215.1 Methanoregulaceae archaeon | reverse complement strand
GTCGCCGGCCACGGGGAGGAGCTCGCGGTAGCGCCAGACCGAGAGGGGCCGGCGGCGCCAGCGGGACCGGTCGATCTGAAGCTCGTCGAGCGCGTACTCGACCGCGAGCAGGTGCCCGCACCGGCCGCAGGTGTAGATGATCTGGTCGGCCGGGTATGCCGCGGCGCAGTGGACGCAGACGAGGCGGTACATGCAGGAGATCGTGTGCGCCCAACAGGCATGAGACCATCGTTCAGGAGCGCGCGGCGAGCCAGAAGAAGGTCCAGAGCGCGCAGAAGAGGAAGACCGAGACCTGGGTCACCGTATCGGCCGGCGCGCCGAGCCAGAACCGGAGGAGGACGCAGCCCCACATGGCCGCGCCGAGGGCGGTCGCGAAGAACCGCGTGCGGAGGTCCGAGCGGCCCCCCGTCCGGAGTCGGCCCCGGATACGCCGTTCCGAGAGAGGGTAGAGCCAGGCGATCCCGCCGGGCGTGCAGGAGTCCTCGGCCAGGTGGAGGAGGGCCCCGGCGGCGAAGCCAGCCACGCCGAGCGCGAGGAGCGCGGGTGCGGACCACCCGAGCAGGCGCAGGGCGACGCCCATGTAGAGCCCGGTGAGAGCCGTGATCAGGACCACGCCGAGGAGGGAGTGGAGAACGCCTCGGTGGCCGGCCTTCAGCCGTCCGCGCGAGAGGAACCAGAAGACGCCGGCCGCCGGGTAGTACTCGCCGTACCGGATCAAGTAGCCGAAGATCGGGAGAACGCCGCCGGTCACGTCCGCGATACGTCGTGTTACCCCTCTGAGGCCCGGTACCCGTGTGTGGAAGATCGCGGCGTCGGTCGCGTCCGCGTCGGGGGCGAGCGAGCCCACGAAGAGACCGAAGAGGAGGGCCGCGACCTCGCCCGGCGCGAGGAGCGCGACGTGCGGCGCGAGGAGGAGTCCTCCCGAGAAGAGCGTGATCAGGACATGCTGGTCGCCGCGCAGTGCCCTCACCCGCCCGCCGGGTCCGGGCCGGCACGGGCCGCTGCGATCGCGGCGGGCTCGAGGTCCGCGATCAGAAGCTCGGGCCCCTCGCCGGCCTCGACCATGACCTCGCCCTCGGGATCGGCCGCGAGCGACCCTCCGCAGTAGGCCCCTACCGGGGTGGCGCCGGCCGCGTACGAAGCGCCCGCGACGTAGAGCCGGTTGTCGAGGGCGCGGGCGCGGAGGAAGATACGCCAGTGGCGGAGGCGGGCGCAGGGCCACGCGGCCGGCACGAGCACCGCGTCCGCCCCGAGCGACCGGTACGCGGCAAAGACCGCCGGGAACCGGAGGTCGTAGCAGATCGCGAGGCCAAAGGAGAGCCCGCCGCAGTCGAAGAGGGCCGGGCCCGGGCCGGGCGCGTAGCAGGCCTCCTCACCCCCGAAAGCGAAGAGGTGCTGCTTGGCGTAGACCGCGCCGATCGCCCCGCCCGCGTCGACCGCGACGGCCGTGTTCCGGACGCCGTCCTCCCCGGCCTCGCGGATGGTGCAGACGAGCGCGATTGCGTACCGCCGCGCGACCGCCCGGAGGGCCTGCGTCAGCGGGCCACCGACGGGCTCGGCCCCCCGTACCGATTCGGGGTCCCAGCCGAAGAGGGCCTGCTCGGGGAAGATCGCGAGGTCGGCCCCGGCGTCCGCGGCGCGCTCCGCGGCCTCGTCGACCGCGCCGAGGTTCGTACCCGGGTCCTCCCAGGCGGGGAGGAGCTGGGCCAGCGCGAGCCTCACGCTCCCCCCGCCAGGATCGGGAACGCGGTCCGGAGTCCGCCGATCACGAACTCGACCGCGATCGCGATCAGCAGGATGCCCATGATCCGGTTCACGGCCCGGAACTCGCGCTGGCCGATCCGGGAGACGATCCAGTCCGAGTGGGACATCATCAGGTGCGTGGCCAGCGAGGTGACCATGATCGAGAGCAGGACCACGCCGTAGGCCCAGATGCCGATGCCGCGGGCCTCGTCCATCAGCACGATCACGGTCGTGATCGCGCCCGGCCCTGCGATCATCGGGATCGCGATCGGCATGACCGCCACGTCGTCGGCGTCCCCCTCGTACTTCTCCGTGGCGGTCATCTTGGACCGCGAGACCTTCGCGTAGACCATCTCCAGGCCGATCATAAAGAGGAGGATGCCCCCGCCGATCCGGAACGCGGCGAGCGATATGCCGAAGAGCTCGAGTATGATCCCGCCGAGGAGGGCAAAGACCACGAGCACGACCAGGGCGTACCAGCTCGCCTCGATCGCCGTGCGCCGCTTCGTCTCCCGGTCGAAATCCGCGGTCATCGAGACATAGATCATCGCGGCGCCGAGCGGGTTGACGATCACGAGCAGCGACGAGAGCGAGAACAGGACGAAGCTGACCAGGTCCGTCGCCATTACGGAGAGGTGGGTGTTTCTTTTATAAATGGGTTGAGGTAAAAAGAGGGGCTCAGGCCGCCGTGGTACCGGACGGTAGCTCCCCGGTCGACCCGATCCTGGTGAAGACGTCGAGGTTCATGGACCCGAGCTTGCCGTCGCGCTTGAAGTAGTAATCGACCAGCCGGTCCTGGTTGTCGTAGATGCTGAACCAGTAATTGAGCTTGATCGTGCGCTTGTCGTACCCCGGCAGGGAGGCGTACGTGTCTCCCGAGTCGGTGATGACCACGTCCGCGTTCTGGGACAGGACCGAGTTCTCGTCGATCTTGTTGCCGTAGAACTGGACCTTGTTCCATCTATCTCCCCGGTAATACCATGGGAGCGGCCAGTAGTTCTGGCTCGCGATCACGACCTTGTTCGCCGCATCCATGTCGGCGAAGAGGCCGCGGAGGTCCTCCGAGTTCTGCACCTGCACGATCGGCTCGGAGATGTCCTCGCGCACGAACTGGACGTGGTTGGTCGTGTAGAGGAGGCCGAACCCGTATATCGGGACGAAGATGGCAAAGAGCAGGAACGCGACCGTCACCCACTTCCAGCCTCTCCAGGGAACCACCCGCTCCTTCGGCGGCTTCGAGCGCAGGCACCAGGTCGCCGCAAGGCACATGGGCAGGAGCTGCTGGATGATCAGCCATGGGACCTTCTCGCCGATGTACGCGTACATCAGCATGGTCCCGGCCATCCAGACCAGGCAGAACTTGAAGAACTCGTCCCGGCGGTCGAAGACCGGGACCTTCGGTGCCGCGGGCGCTACCGGGGCAACGCCGGCCAGCGCGTCGATCTCCGCCGCGGCCGCGGCGACGCGGTCACGACGCCGCCCGCGCCAGAGCCGGACCACGGCGTACGAGACGACCGAGGCCCCGGCCAGGATCACGATCGGCACCTCGTAAAGGCCGAAGAGGAGCAGGTAGAAGTACGGCGGCCCGCCCAGGCGCTGCTGGTTGTGCATGCTGAGCCAGTGCTCGACCGCCTTGACCGGGCCCGTCCAGAGGGTGTCGACGTGCAGCCCGAAGAACGAGTAGAGCACGATCATCACCCCCGCGGCGATCAGGATTGCGACTCCGAAGTCGCGGGCGAGGGTCTTCCATGGCGGCAGCGTCACTTTCTTCCGCACGATCAGGAAGAGGAAGTAGGCCCCGAAGAGGATCAGGATGAGCGGCATCTCCTCCTTGCACGAGAGCGCGAGACCTGCGGCCAGGCCCATGAGCGCGGCAAAGCGGAGCTTCTTCCGTTCGATGTAGTAGAGGGTCGCGACCACGAAGAGGAACGTGAAGAAGAGCATGAAGATGTCGTGGCGGAGGAAGCGGGAGAAGTAGACCAGGTCGGGGGAAAGCATGATCAGGACACCGGCCAGGAGGGACTGGCGCTGGTCGAGGTAGCCCAGGCGGTAGACGAAGTAGACCAGAACGACGATCAGCACGCCGAGCAGGGCCGGCACGAGGCGGCCCACGAGGTCCGAGTCCCCGAAGAGTTTGAACATCCCGGCCGTGATGTAGTAGAGGATCGGCCCGTGATACATCGGGTCGTACGTGTACGTCCCCTTGGTCAGGAGCTCCCAGCTGAACCAGGCGTGGATCGCCTCGTCGTGGTGGAAGAGTTTCAGGTTCAGGTGGTAGAACCTGGTGAAGGCCGTGGCAAGGACGACCAGGGAGAAAAGCGCTTCAAAAGAGAGATATCGCCGGATGGTCGGAATGACCTCAGCGGCAGGCACGCCGTACCTCTCAGTTCTCCAGGACGATCTCAATGCCGATGTCCTTCGGCACCTGGATCCGCATCAGCTGCCGGAGCGCGCGCTCGTCGGCGTCCATGTCGATCAGGCGCTTGTGGATCCGCATCTGCCAGCGGTCCCATGTGGC
>DUGU01000170.1 GCA_013331215.1 Methanoregulaceae archaeon | reverse complement strand
CGGTTGAACGGCCCCTCGCCGAGGCTCGCGGCCGCCGCGGCCGCCCGGTACTTCCAGTTCCCGGGCTGGAGGGCCGCGCCCCGCCGGAGGTACTCCCGCCCCTTCGCGAACTCGCCGGCCCGCGCCCACTGGAGGCCGAGCCGGACGTAGTGCTCGGCGAGAATCGCCGGGTGGGCCGCGAAGTCGTCGTGGTGGAGCTCGAGGATCCGCTCCATCGAGAGGTAGATGCCCCTGCGGTTCTCGGAGATCCCGGTCGCGTCGTAGCGCGAGTTGAGGAGCGGTTCGTCGATGTACCGGAACTGGTAGTCGCGCGAGATCCGGAGGAAGAGTTCCCACTCCTGCTTGCCGGGGAGCCCCTCGAGCCAGTAGCCCGAGCGGTCGAAGCACTCGCGGCGGACCACGGCGGCCTGGGTGGTCACGAAGTTGTTCCTGAGGAGTTCCTCGTGGATCCAGCCGTCGCGCTTCTTCACCCAGGGAAGCGGGATGTAGATCCGGTTCTCGCTCGCGTCGACGTACTTCCAGTACCCCGAGTAGACGACCCCCACCTCGGGGCCGGCGGTCTCGAACGCGGCCATGTTCTTTTCGAGCTTCTGGGGGAACCAGTCGTCGTCCGAGTCCTGGAACGAGACGAAGGGGCCGCGGGCCTCGCGGATGCCGATGTTGCGGGCGTGGTTGGCGCCCTGGTTCGGCTCGTACCGGACGTACCGGACCCGCGTGTCATCGTAGCGGCCCATGATGGCCGGGGTGTCGTCGGCCGACCCGTCGTCGACGACGATCAGCTCGAAGTCCGTATAGGTCTGCGCGAGCACACTCTCGATCGCCCGCGGCAGGAGATGGGCGCGGTTGTAGGTCGGGAGCACGACGCTGACCGTCGGGGTGCCCGGAGGCGTCGGCATGTGAGGGTGATGTTGGCGCCGGATGGTCAAAAGGGTGATGCCGGCCCGCGAGAGGTCGGCGGGAGGAGGCTCCGACGCGGGGTTACCGGGTCGGGGCCTCGTACGCGACGAGGACCGATCCGGTCTCCTGTTCGAGCGATCGGAGCCGTTCGAGCTCTCCGGGCGAGAGCTGCCTGTACCGGGGGAGCCGTTCGTACCCGACGAGGACGACGCCCATCCGCTCCTCGAGACGCCGGATCTCGTCGAGCTGCCGGTCCTCGAGCCTGGCTGGCCTGGCGCATTCCATACCTGTCACCGACGGTTACTCTCCGTCCCGGGATATATGGCTTCGGGCCGGCAACCAGGAAGGCCCGTTGCAGGAGAGGTACCCTTGCCGGATCTGGAACAGATGACGGGCTCCTGTTCCCCGGCTTCACCGAACGGCCCGGGTTCGTGGACGCGTCCGGCCCGGCGCAAATGAGAAGGAGAGACGTTCGGCTCGTTGCCGTCACCGGGGATGGTTGCTGGAGAGTCCTCCGTCGGAATGATGATGGGATCGCCCGGAGTATCGGCTGGAGGGATGCGGTCGGCCGGGGCCGAACCGACGTCGGCGAGTGGGAAGCGCCGGCCGCCCGGCGAGAACGGGCTCATGCTCGAGACGGTGCCTGATGGGGGCGTCTCGGACGAACCTCGAACGCCGCGGTCTCTGCCCAGGGTATTCGGAAAGGAGGAAGAGCCTCCTCTTCAGGTCTTCTTCAGCTGATCGATCGCGACCTCGAAGGGCCGAGCATCGTCGGCGAAGATGAGCTCGATCTCGGCCGGAGAGACGAGCGTGCCGGAACTGTATCCTCCAGTCTGTTCGACGAGGGTCAGCGTCCTGCCGTCACGGCCTATCGCCCCGGCAAAATCGACGGTCTTCCCGGTCAGGTTCGGGTAGACGAACTGCCCCTCGAAGATCCGGTCTTTCTGGTTGGTGACCATCATGATCATGCTCCCCCCGGTATAATTGGTGAAGCCCGTCCCCTCGATATACCCGGTTGCCGTGCCGGACCAGTTGCCAAGGAGGCTCGGAGTGGTGTTTGCCGCGGCCGGCGTCTGCTGAGAGGACGGGGTGGTCGTGCACCCGCAGACGAGCACGACGAGGAAGAGAAGGACACCCGCATACAGTATCGCTTTCATACTGGTTTCGTTCCAACTCAAACAAGATAAACCGTCGTTGTCGAGCGAACGGTCCACGGTCATCAGCCTGATACCGGGCCGCATTCGTGATGGGCGCTGAGAGGTGACGGCAGATGCTCCCGGGAACGGTCGCATCGATTTCTCCGATGTCGTCCGGCTCTTCAACACCTCCACTCTTTTCGGGTACCTCCGCTCCCGGTGGTTCCACTTTCACACCGCGACCGCCATACCCTGTGGTTCTGCGTCCAGGGTCCGTCTGCCCGCCACCTTGATCATGATGGCGGCGTCACATCGAAGCTCGGTTCGAGTCGGCAGAGACGGACGCGGTCTCTCCACCCGTTCTCAGTCCCGGCGTGGCAGCGGACGGGCAGAGCCCTCCCCTCCTTCTTGGCGATGTCTGCATCCTCTCGCCCGTGCCGGAGTTCGTCTCCCCGATGGCACCGGCGTCTCCCCCGGCCGATGGCGGTCCTCCGCTCCGCGTTCGCCGGGCGGCCGCGAATCCATCGCCCGTCGTTATTGCCATGCAACGTCGGGGTGCAAATTTCTATTATATACACCGTGCGAGGTGGTAGTGTCGAGAGATTCGGCAGATGAGGAGAGAGATGAAGAAGGAGAACCAGTCGGTTCACGAGCTCGTCGCGAAGCTCGTGCAGGGAACGACCTATGAGATGCTCGACGCGGCCGAGGCGATCGCCGCGCACGGCCCGGACGGTGTCGTGGCGATCGCGCCCCTGCTCCGGGCGAAGGACCGCGAGACCCGGTGGCGGGCCGCGGTCGCGCTCGAGCGGATCGGCGCGCCGGCCGTCGAAGCCCTGATCATGGGTGCCCGCGACCCCGACTACCTGGTCCGGGTCCCGGCGATCTGGGCGCTCGAGCATGTCGGCGACGCCCGGGCCGTGGGCGCGCTCGTCGAGAACCTGATCGGCAAGAACGAGTGCTGCCGCTGGATGGCCGGAGCGGCCCTCACGCGGATCGGCGGGGCCGAGGGGCGCGGCCAGGTCGAGGCCGCCTTCGCCGACGACCCGGCCGGGCGCGGGGTCGTCGAGGAGCTGATCGAGGGCTCCTGATATCGCCAATCCCCGGTCCGTGATTGGAATCCGCCGTCAGATTCACCATCGCGGGGCCCACGCCCCGCTCTTTTTTTCGTTCGCATTCGCTCGCTGCGAACGCTATCGGCATTCGCACGGAACTTCGCCCGGACCGATGCCTCCGGCCGGTGCTCCCGATACTCCCGATGTGACAAAAAAGAAGGGTATAGTGTCATTTTA
>DUGU01000324.1 GCA_013331215.1 Methanoregulaceae archaeon | reverse complement strand
CCGCGACCGCCACGAGCCGGCGGTACGGCACGGTATAGGGATCAGAGATGCTCGCCATAGAGCCCCGCCGCCTCCGGCCCTTCGTCGGCCCAGAGCAGCGCGCCGAGCGCGCCGATCCGCCCCTTGCCCCCGTTCGTGTCGATGAACCGCACGTTCAGATCCCCTGCCGCCGTTTCGGCTTCGATCCGGGTCAGGATCTCGGTCTTCACCCGGCGCATCGCGTCCGTACCGTCGGGGTGAACGATACCCGTGCGCACGGCGATGCCGGCCTCCGGCGAGAGCGAGTGCTCGCGGACGAACTCGGCGGCGAACGCCTCGAGTTCATCCAACCGGCCGGCCCCGACGGCATAGACGAGAGCCGAGCCGACGCAGTTCGTGGTCTTATTCGGAACCGCCGGGTTCAGCTGCACCAGGCGCATGCCGAGGAGGTGGACATCCTCGATCGGGCAGGCGGCCGCGCACTGCAGGGCGAGGACCCAGGTGGCCCCTCCGGCCGCGGTGTCCGTGTCGTCGATCCCGATCACGACCTTCTCGTAGACGGGCGAGACGAGGCGAACGCGGTTCTCGCGGGAGCCGCCGACAGTCAGGTCGGCCTCGTCCGGGTATTCGGCGCGGGTCACGCCCGGTGCCTGGGGGAGGCAGGCGGCGACGCCGACGCCCGCACCGGCGATCCCGGCCCAGCTCGTGATCACTTCGTCGCCGGACAGCTCGACCGCCTCGAGCGCCTGACCTCCGCTCGCTGATTCGGCCGGGCCGAATCTCACCGGAAACCGGCCGAGACGGGTTCTGATGCGGAGGGTGGTCCCTTCGACGGTGCAGGACTCGAGCGCTCCGCCCGCCCGGCGCCGGTTCATCGCGTCCCACTCGACCGGGCCGCGGGCCCGGCAGGTCTCGAGGATCTCGGCTACGCCGGCCGCACGGTCGACCATCACCAGGTAGCGTTCGGAGAAGAGCGGGCCGAAACGCGCCCGGACCTCGTCGGGAGTGAGCGTGATCATGATGCCGCCGAAATATTCGTTAACAGGATTGTCGGCAGCATCCCATATAATCCCTTTCCCCGAGTTCTCCAGGGCGCCGGTGCAGAAGACGATACTTAAAAGTATGCCCGTCTCACCGCTCATTGTCGTGATTCGTCAATGGTGTTGCCGGTCTTCCCCCCCTACAGGGGAAGAAGGACATGCGACGCACCGGGAATCGAAAAAACGTTTCAATTATCGATTAATACGGGAAATTGCGGAAGATCTGACGGTTTTTCTCTCGCTTCGTCCGAGGATCTATATAAAGTATGTGAATATCTTCCGTGGATGCAGTGAACCCCGATTCCCTATATAATACATATTTGGCCCCCTTCTGGCAAATGGTGCCCGGAAATGCGCCAAGCCGAAAAGGGAATCTATATATAATCAAAGGTTCTTGTATTGGATAATTGAGGGTGTTAGATGAACGTTCGGAGAAAAATCCTCATAATTCTCTTCCTTGGGTGCGCTCTGCTCGCGCATTCCGCCATCGCTGCGACGATTGTAGCGGCAAGCGACGCGAGCGCCTCCTCAAAATCCACCGCGCAATACGTCTGCGATGGTAGTAACGATGAGACCGAGCTCAATGCCGCACTCGCGCGCGGAGGTGAGGTCGTCATGACCGAGGGCACCTTCCGCACCTCGGGCACGGTCTACGTCAAGGGCAACTCGGTCTTCCGAGGACAGGGGGCGGGCAAGACGGTCCTCAACATGGCCGGCGACTACGCCGCTCGCGTGGACATCGCCAACCCCACCGTGACGGTGAGCGACTTCAAGATCACGAACCGCGGTTGGCTTATGATCACGACGTCGCACGTGAAGGTGCACGACGTCACGATCCAGGACTCGAAGAAGACCGCGCCGACCGTCAACGGAATGTTCTTTGTCTGGGCCGACGGGCGCGTCTGCGAGGACATCGAGTTCGTCCGATGCAAGGCGATCGACGTCGGTTCGACCGGCTTCAACCTCAACGGCCAGCGCTCGCCGCGGGTGAATCGGAACATCCGGTTCGAGGACTGCCAGGCAATCCGATGCGGCAACGAGGGCTCGGGCAAGATCTGGGCCGTCGGGTTCGACTTCCATGAGGGCGCCGACCTGTACGATCTCTCCGTCAACGACTGCTATGCCGAGGACTGCTGGGAGTCCGGGTTCTACTTCGAGCCAAACTTTTACAACGGCGAGGACCCGAACCAGGCCATCCCGGTCCAGGTCAATAGCCGGGTCACCAACTGCGTCGCCGTTAACAACGGCTGGCGGAACAACCTCGACACCGCCTTTTACAAGACCGGGTACTACCTATCCAGCGCCGTCACCCTGACCAACTGCCAGTCGAAAAACAACAAGAACAACGGTTTCTGGGTCTGGCAGAGCGCCAAGGATGTCGTCCTCAACGACTGCACCGACGACGGCTCGGACAAGTCCTTCCAGGTCCGGACCGGCTCCAACCTGAAGTTCTACAACTGTGAGTCCAGCAATGCGCGGACCTACGCGCTCTACGCGTGGGGCACCAACGGCGCGGTCTTCGACAACTTCAAGATCATCAACCCGAAAAAGTCGAGCGGCGCCGTCTGCCTCGGGCTGCGCGAGGACCACCCGAACGACCCGTGGCCCGTGACCGGCTGCACGTTCGACATCCTGCTGACCGGGGCGGATAAAAATACGCTGATCCGGTACTATAACGCCAACAATAACCAGATCACGATCAACGGCATTGGACCGACCACGACCACGCCGACCAAGACACCGACACCGATAGTCTCGGGCCCGACTCCGCCGACGACAACGCCCGTCGCCGGGAAGGGCGTAATACCCGGCACAATCGAGGCCGAGGACTACGACGCAGGCGGCGATGGCGTGGGTTACCACGACATCGAGGCCGAGAACCTCGGCGGCGCATACCGCCAGGATGGCGTCGACATCGAGTACAGCAGTGCGGCCGGCAGCCACGTCATCGGCTGGATGCGGCCAGCCGAGTGGCTCCAGTATACGGTGGACGTCACAAAGGCCGGCACCTACGACGTCGCGTTCAAGGTGGCGACTCCGAACGCGGGCACCTCCTTCAAGCTCGCCGTGGACGGCACGGACGCGGCCACGGTCTCGGTCCCGAACACGGGCAGCTGGGATACGTACAACGAGGTCAAGAAGCAGGTCACCCTGACCGCCGGCACGCACGTCCTGCGGATCTCGACCAGCGGGTACCACAACATCTGCTGCATGAAGTTCACAAGCACCGGGACACCCACGACAACGACCGTCACCACGACGCCGACCGCGACCCCGGGTGCGGGAGCCGCCATCCCGGGCCTCATCCAGGCCGAGAACTATAACACCGGGGGCGAGGGCGTCGCCTACCACGACACGACTTCGACGAACGAGGGCGGCGCGTACCGCCAGGACGGCGTCGATATCGAGATGGCGAGCAGCGAGGGGAGCTACGCGGTCGGCTGGGTCCGACCCGGCGAATGGCTGAAGTACACGGTGAACGTGGCCGAGGCCGGTGTCTACGACGCCTCGTTCCGCGTCTCGAGCCCCCAGTCGGACAGCTCGTTCAAGATGCAGGTCGACGGCGCCGATGTTTGCACGGTCATGGTCCCGAACACGGGCAATTACATGACCTACCAGACGAAGGTGCAGCAGGTCTCGCTCCCGGCCGGCACCCACGTCGTGCGGCTCTACTTCAACGGCTACACGAACGTGAACTGGATCAAGTTCACGACCAGCATCGGCGGCGGCATCACCCCACCCACGACGACGATCACCACGACGCCGACCGTGACCCCGTCGGGTCCGGGTCTGCCCCTCCCGGCGCCGGTCCCGATCGTCTACGGGACGGGCATCATTCCAGGCGTGATCCAGGCAGAGGACTTCAACACGGGCGGCGAGGGCGTGAGTTACTATGACACGACCTCGTCGAACTTCGGCGGCATCTACCGCACAAGCGAGGACGTCGACATCGAGCTGAGCGATGGAGAGAACAGTCCCGTGGTCTGCTGGATCCGCCCCGGGGAGTGGCTGAAGTACACGGCGAACGTCCGCTGGACCGGCGACTACGATGTGGTCTTCCGGGTCTCGAGTCCGAATGCGAATTCGCAGATGCGGTTGCAGGTCGACGGTGTGACGGCGACGACGTTCACCGTGCCGAACACAGGCAGTTACGACACGTATACGAACGTAACCCAGAGGGTCCGGCTGACCGGCGGACCGCACGTGCTCCGTCTCCTCTTCGGCGGGTACCACAACATCGACTACATGGCGTTCGGGACGGTCGGCAGCCTGACCTCCTCCCGCGCCATGGCCACCGGGGTCGACGCGAACACGACGCTCCCGGCACCGGCGATCATGCCGGTAGCGACCGCAACGGCAGCGGTCACTGTGGCCACGGCGAACGTGACGACGCCGAACGCGACAGCGCAGACCGCCTCGCCCACCCCGACGCCGTCGGCGACTTCGGCGGTAACAACGGCCGCAGTGACGCCGAACGTGACTACGGCAAGCCCGACGCTGACGGCCCCAACAACGACCGCCGCAACCGTGGCGGCGACAACCGCCGGCCCGGCAGTCCCGACACTCGCGACGACGGCTCCGAATACGACTGCTGCCGCGACCGCGATCACCACCACCATCGCATCCCCGCGGGCGACGGAGGGGAGTGAAGCCACCGGAGGCGCCCTGGCCCCGGCAACGACAGCGAAGGGGACCGCGGTCGCCACGGTAACGGCGACGGCGACCTCCACTGCGGTTGCGACTCCGATCGCCACGCCGACGGAGGAGACGATTCCCCCACAGACGCTCATGCAGATCGCCGCGACCGACCGGAACCTATCGACGTTCGTCAGCGCGGTCCAGACGGCGGGGCTCACCGACACACTGAACGGCGTCGGACCCTACACGATCTTCGCCCCGACCGACGCAGCCTTTGAAGCCCTGCCTCCTGGCACCCTCGACGCGCTCCTCTCGAACCGCACCCGGCTCGCCTCTGTGCTCGGCCACCACGTGGCCGAGGGCCGGTTCATGGCGACCAACGTGACCGGCATGCCCACGATCATGATGCTCCAGGGAGAGCCCGTCACGGTGACGGTGCAGGTCGACGGCCGCCGCCTGAAGATCGACGGCGCGACGGTGAACCAGACCGACATCCAGGCGGACAACGGCGTGATCCACGTGATCGATGCGGTGATCCTGCCTCCGGACGCCATCGTGACGCAGACTGCGACCCCCCCGGCCCGGGCGACGGTCGTTGCCGATGCAACGCCGACGGTGAAGGCGACGACGGTCGCTCCGCCGATCGACACGACCGCTACCAGGACGACAAACGGCACTTCAGCCGTCTCATAATCCCTTTTTCCGGCGGACGTCACAGAACGTCCGTTCCGGTCCCGACGACCGTGTGGTCTGCCGCAGGGGCAGAGCCGACAACGAAAAGAGAGGAGGGTTACGCCCTCAGCACGACCTGGAACGCGACCGAATCCGCCCCGAAGAACCGACGCGTGAACTCGGCCGCTACCTCGGGCTCGTACTCTTTGCAGCTGAAGATATCGATGTAGGCCGCGTTCGCCTCGTTCGCGAAATGCCCCGAGATGAGCGAGGTCTCGATCAGCTGCGTCATCGAATACCCGGCCACTCGATCGTTCGGGCCGAAGTGGACCACCTGTGGTTCACCGAAGCGCTTCATCCTGATGAGGTCGCAGACCTCGATCACATACTGCCGAATCCGCTCGGCATCGCGAATCGCCGCGGGGTCGCATCCCTTGAGATCGATGCAGGTGCAGAGCCCCCACGCATCTCTCTCGCGAAACTCCCGGACGATCGCGCTCTCCCCATTCATCTCCGCCATCTAGAAGCCTCCGTATCGATGATCTACCGCTAATTGCGCGTCTGTACAGGTTCCAGACCCGCAGGGTTAAACTTTTCCAAATGGACACAAAGGGGGTGCGGATCGGTCCAAGCAGCAGAGCGCATTCATCGCTCCGGAGACAAACGGTTGAGTTAAGCGCGGATCTTCCTTTCACAGAGAGTCGGACGATACGGGGTTCGTCAGATGCCGCATCACCCTTCGGGAAGACCGATTTTCGACCGTGAAATCGCGCGCCGTTCGCGGAGAGCACGACGGAGAGAAAGGATTATGTATGTAAAACATGTCGATAGAGGGCGGGGAGCCCCGTAATTCTGTTTATTTCATGGATTTATTAACGCCATATAGTTACCTCCCTCTTCTTGCCCTCGGGGAAGAGGAGCGAGATTCTGGGGTTTTTTGGAAAACAAATGGAAAATTTTTAATAAGACCACAAAGGATTTTTACATTGACCTATACGCGACCGTTTAATAAGTTGCTGGTATAGGTGCATGATTCAGAGAGGTGTATCGATAAATGGCATTTCATCCACCAGTAGCAATCGTTGCGAAGGCAGGCGACGCCGGCAAGTACAAGACCGGTCTGCCCTCGTGGAACATGGTGCTCCGCGGGTTCTTCTCCGGGGCATTCATCGCAATGGGCGCGGGGCTCGCGACCGTCTGCAGTACAGGTATTCAGGGTAACGCGGCCGCAGTTGCGGCGGGGTTCGTCAACGCCGGCTTTGCTGCGCCGGGTATCCAGCAGCTGGTTCTGGGAGCCGTGTTCCCTGTCGGGCTGATTATCACCATCCTGACAGGTGCCGAGCTCTTCACCGGCGACGCGATGCTCGCGCCGGTCGCAGCCTTCATCCACAAGGTCTCGTGGGCCAGCGTCCTGAACCTCTGGGTCTGGGTCTACATCGGGAACCTGATCGGTTCCATCGTGTGGGCATACATCATGACCTACGGTCCGTACACCTCGGTCAGCACGACCGGCGCGATCACGGCGAGCGGCTTCGGTCTCCGGGCTGTCCAGATCGCTCTCGCAAAGGTGAGCTACTTCGGCACGGCAGGCCTCTGGTCCGCGTTCC
>DUGU01000346.1:4746-8672 GCA_013331215.1 Methanoregulaceae archaeon | reverse complement strand
GAGCTTGAAGAGCTCGTGCATGTGCTTGTTCAGCTTCTGCTGCCGGGGCGCGAGCGTCCCACGGCCCGCGTACTCGGCGCGGAAGTGGGCCGTGAGCGAGTCGATGATGAAGAGCCGGACGGGCTTGTCCGAGGTCTTCAGCTCGGCCGCGAGCTCTCTCGCCGTGTCCATCAGGAGCATCTGGTGGTCCGAGGTGTGAGCCCTGGCCACGTGGACGTTCGCGAGGAACTCCTCGACCGGAGGCCGCTCGTACTCGGGGTTGTCGGGGAACGAGAGCCCCTCGACCATCTGCTCGATCCGCTCGGGCCGGAAGGTGTTCTCGGTATCGATGTAGATCGCCGATCCGTTGAGGCCGCCGAGCTCCTCGGGGACCTGGACGTTCACGGCCATCTGGTGGACGATCTGGGACTTGCCCGAGCCGAACTCGCCATAGGTTTCGGTGATCGCCTGCGTCTCCATCCCGCCGCCGAGCAGGGCGTCGAAGTCGGGTACGAAGGTCTTCAGCTTGCGGATCAGCTTTCGCTGCTCGAAGACGTCCTGGCCCGTCCGGAAGCCGCCGATGTCGGCGATCTCGCGGGCGGCCTTGATCATCTTCTTCGCCGTCGACTCGCCGATCTCGGCCGACTCGGCGAGATCGGTCGGCGTCGCCGTCGCGATGCTCTCGATGGTCAGGTAGCCGGCTTCGCGGAGCTTGTCGGCCGTGGTCGGACCCACGCCGGGCAGGTCCTCGATGTCCAGCGATGCTGCTGCGCCTGTTGCTGGTGCTTCTTTCATATCGTATCTCCTACAGAACGTTCGAGTTCTTCTTGCTGTGCCATTCGACTGGCGTGTCCGGTCGCTCTACATTATAAAATCGACCCGGGGGGTTATAAGGAACCCCATCGCGGTGTGAAAGTGAACGGGGTCACCCGGCATCCTGCCGGGAAGAGAGGGCGCCGAGCCGGCGGCGGACGGCCTCGGGGTCGGGAGATGCCGGCGCGACCGCCTCCGGCGTCAGCCGGTTGCCGGCGAGCCGTCCCTCGATCCGGAGCTCGTCGCCCATCCGGTAGGCGTCGGCGGCGAGCAGGTAGCGGTTGATTCCGTCGTCGATGAAGAGCCCGGCCGGCGCGGCGAGGACCGTGCCCTCGATCGCGACCCCGACCTCGTCTCCCGCCGGGAGCACCACCGCGGACGACCACCCGGCCGAGACCTCGAGGTCGCCGTAGCGGCCGGGCTTCGCGGTGGCGCCGTAGACCTCGAGCGCGTCGCCGACGGCGAGCGGCAGGAAAGCGTGCTCGCCCCAGAGCACGACCGGAGCCGTGCCCGAGGCGTCGGCGAGGGCGAGGTTCCGGACCCACGACGGCTCGCCCGAGCGGGCGACGAACTGGCGCGGCGGCTGGAGGGACGCGACCGTGCCGCGGACAGAGACCGTCCCCTCGCCGGGCAGAGCGGAGAGCGGTGTGACCGGGACCTCGAGCGCGTCGTCGATCGCCTCGACGGCCGACCCCTCGTCGATCGAATACTCGGACCGGTCGGACCGTCGCGAGGGCTGGGCGTTCGTGATCCGGACCGTTTCGCCGGGGCCAACGCCCTCGAGGAGCCCGGGATGCCAGGCCACGAGCCGGAAGACCCCGTCGGCGTTTCCGACGAGGGCCTCGGTCATCGCGCCCGGCGTCCCGTCGCGGCGGACGAAGCTCCGCGGCGGCCGGAGGAACAGCACCCGGGCCCTGAGTTCGACCGTGCGGTCGGCAACCGGTATCGCACCGGCCGCTGGGGAAACCTGGCAGTCGACCTCGCACCCGGCTTTCTGGAGGGCGAGCGCGGTCACATCTCCCCGGCGGCGCTGCGAGGGCCGGGCGATCACCTCGAGGACCTCGCCGACCGCGATCTCGGCCACGGCGTCCGCCTTCTCGTCGAAGAGGGCCGTCTCGACCCGACCGGTCTCGTCGCCGAGGGTCACGGTCGCGATCCGGCCCTCCTCGCCGTCGGCCCGGACGAACGTCCGCGGCTCCGAGACCGCGAGCACCCGGCCGAAGAAGCAGACCAGGCTCCCGCCGGAGAAGAGGTCCTGAACCTTGCGGTGGGCCCGTCCGAGGTCGCCGACCACGAGCATCGCCGCCGTCGGTTCGTCCACGAGCCCGCCGCAGGCCTCGGCCTTGGCCTCCACGCGCTCCTCGAACTCGACCTCGGCGATGAGGTCGTCGACGAGCGCGTAATGGAAGCGCATGGCCTAGAGCCAGGGCGGCGGCGCCTGCGTCCCCGTGAGGTCGTCGATCGTCTCGGCACGCCGCATCAGCGCGCGGTCCGGGCCGCGCACCAGCAGCTCGGCCGCCCGGGGGCGGGCGTTGTACTGCGAGGCCATGGCAAAGCCGTACGCGCCCGCGTCGAGGACCGCGACGAGGTCGCCCTCGCGCACTGCGGGAAGGGACCGGTCGGCCGCGAGGATGTCGCCGGACTCGCAGATCGGGCCCGCGACCGTGTACGTCCCTGCGGACGGCTCGTCCGCGCAGTTCGCGACCACGACCTCGTGGTACGCGTCGTACATCGCGGGCCGGATCAGCTGGTTGAACCCGGCGTCGACGTTGACGAAGTGCCGGTGCGCGGCCTTGGTCGAGTTGACATGCGTGAGCAGCACGGTCGAGTCCGCGACGAGCGAGCGTCCCGGTTCGACCCAGAGCGCGGGCCGGATGCCGAGCGCCTCGACGCCCTCGACGAAGACCGGCATCACCGCGTCCGCGTACTCGCGCGGCGACGGCGCAATCTCTTCGTCGTGGCGGTACGGGATGCCGAGCCCGCCGCCCAGGTCGAGGAACTCGAGCGCGGCCCCGAGAGCCGTGACCTCGCCCGCGAGCCTGACCATGACCCGCGCGGCCTCGACGAACGGTGCGAGCGCGAGGATCTGGGAGCCGATGTGGCAGTGGAGCCCGATCGGCCGGACGTGGTCGCACGCGAGCGCGGCGCGGTACGCGTCGACGACCTCGCCGTGGGGGATGCCGAACTTCGAGGACGCGAGCCCGGTCGCGATCTTCGGGTGGGTCGGGACCTCGAGCGCGGGGTTGACGCGGAACGACACCTCGACCGTTCGTCCGAGCGCGCCGGCGACATCCTCGAGCGCCCGGAGCTCGTCGAGCGAGTCGAGCGAGACGCGGATGCCGTGCTCTGCGGCGAGGCGGAGGTCGGCGCGCGACTTCGAGGAGCCGTTGAAGAGGAGGCGCGCGGAGTCCATGCCGGCCTGGAGCGCGAGCGCGCACTCTCCGGCGCTGAAGACGTCGGCGCCGGCCCCCTCGGAGGCGAGGATTTTGAGCAGGGCGAGGTTGCCGTTCGCCTTTGCCGCGTACAGCACCTGCACGCGGTCGTAGTGGGCGCAAAGGGCGTCGCGATACTCGCGGTACCGGGCCCGAACCCGCTCCTCGTCGGTCACGTAGAGCGGCGTGCCGTACTCGGCCGCGAGCGCGACCGTGTCGTGGTCGCCGATGAAGAGGTGGCCGTCCCGGACCGTGAGGTGCGGCGGCAGGTTCACGGGAGCGCCTCCATCCGTGCGAGGGCTTCCTCGATCCGCTCCACCGGGCGGGTCAGGGCGAACCGGACGTAGCCCTCGCCGTGGGGGCCGAAGCCGACGCCGGGTGTCGCGACGATCGCGGCCTCGTCGAGGAGCCGCGCCGCGAATGCCATCGAGTCCTCGACCGGGAGCCAGACGTAGAAGGTCGCCTTCGGGGCCGCGAGATCGTGCCCGAGCGCCCGGAGCCCCCGAACGAGGACGTCGCGTCGCTCCTCGTAGACCCGGCAGGCGGCGGCGACGCAGTCCTGCGGCCCCGAGAGGGCCGCGATGCCCGCGTGCTGGACCGCGTCGAAGACCCCCGAGTCCACGTTCGTCTTGACGCGCCCGAGCCCCGCGAGGATCTCGGGGTTCCCGACGGCCATCCCGATCCGCCAGCCGGTCATGTTGT
>DUGU01000346.1:0-4710 GCA_013331215.1 Methanoregulaceae archaeon | reverse complement strand
CCGTCGTACGCGATCTCGGAGTACGCGTTGTCCGAGACGACGACGATCCCGTGCTCCCGCGCGAATGCGACGACCTCGTCGTAGAACGAGGGGGGCGCGACTGCCGAGGTCGGGTTGTTCGGGTAGTTGACGAAGAGGAGCTTCGCCCGACGGGCCACGTCGGCCGGGACCGCGTCGAGGTCGGGCAGGAAGTTGTTCTCGGCCGTGAGCGGGAGCTCGTGGAGCACGCCCTCGGCGAAGAGGGTCGAGGTCCGGTAGACCGGGTATCCCGGGCTCGGGGCGAGCACCACGTCGCCGGGGTTCACGAACGCCTCGGGGACGTGGGCGATCCCGTCCTTCGAGCCCATCAGCGCGAGCACCTCCGTGCCGGGGTCGAGGTCGACCCCGAAGCGGCGCCCGTACCAACCCGCGACGGCCTCGCGGAACGCGGGCATGCCCGCGTAGGACGGATAGTGGTGGTTCCTCGGGTCGCGGGCCGCGGCGCAGAGCGCCTCGACCACGTGCTGCGGAGTCGGGAGGTCGGGATCGCCGACCCCGAGGTCGATGATATCCGCACCGGACCGTGCCTTCTCGGCCTTCATCGCGTCGATCCTGGCGAAGAGGTACGGGGGGAGGGAGCTGAGCCGGTCCGCGTACATGCGCCTGATCTATTGGCCGGGTTCCGTCTTTAACTTGAGGACGGTCCCTCAGTACCCGGTCGCGTAGTACCAGCCGTTCTCGGAGACCAGCCGGACGGGCACGCCGAAGAGCCCCCCGATCCGCGCATCGGTCAGGACCGCCTCCTTGGGCCCGTCCGCGACGATCCGGCCGCCCTGCATCAGCACGATCCGCCCGCACTCGGGGATGATGTCGTGGAGCTGGTGGGTCACGACGATGACGGCCGTGCCGGCCTGCGCGACCTCGCGGAGGGTCTGGCGGAGCGTGTGGAGGGCCGCGAGGTCGAGGCTGTTCGTCGGCTCGTCGAGCAGGAGCGCGGCGGGGTCGTGAACGAGCGCGCGGCCGATCAGGAAGCGGCGGGCCTCGCCCGAGGACATGGACGCGATCGTCCGGTCGACGAGGTGCTCGATCCCGAGGAACCGGCAGACCGCGTCGGCCTTCGCGACCATCGCGTCGGTGACGCAGTGATTGAAGAGCCCGATCGAGGAGAAGAAGCCCGAGAGGACCACCTCGCGCCCCGAGACGTCCCGGGCGTAGGCCTGCTGGAGGTCGTTCGAGACGACACCGATCGCGCTCCGCAGATCGAAGACGTCCCACGTCTCGCGGCCCCGGCAGGCAAAGACCGTCCCCTCGCGCCGGACCGGGTAGAACTCGCGGAGCACGGTCCGGATCAGGGTCGATTTCCCGGCCCCGTTCGGCCCGAGGATGGCGAGGTGCTCGCCCTCCTCCAGCCGGAGCGAGACCGAGTCGAGGACGGTCCTGCCGTCGCGGACGACCGTGACGTCCCCGAACTCGAGCAGAGGCGGCCGGCCGGTCATCGCCGCGCAGGCCCGAACGGCTTTCGTTCCGGGATGATGCCGTCGTCGGCGGCGATGCCGCTTCCCGGCCGGGCCGCTGCACGGACCCCGCGTCCGGGCCGGCTCTCCGGGTCGATGCTGATGGTGGACATGGCGATGAGGCTCCTCGATCTATCGCTATGAGGATGGGCCGACCTCGCCGATAAATGGGCCTGTCGCCCGTTGGGGCGCCGGGCGACCCGGCAGGCTTTTCGTCCGCCCGCGCCGATCCCCTTCCCGATGACGGCAACGGCAGAACCGGTCGAGATCGGCGTGGTCTGGGTCGAGAAGCCCGAGGACGTGAACCTGATCCTCGGGCAGGCGCACTTCATCAAGGCCGTGGAGGACCTCTACGAGGCGGTCGCGTGTTCCGTGCCGGACGCACGGTTCGGGTTCGCGTTCTCCGAGGCGTCGGGCGACCGCCTTGTCCGTAGCGAGGGGAAGGACGGAGCGCTGCGTGAGCTGGCGACGCGGATCGCGCTCGATGTCGGGGCCGGCCACTCGTTCGTCCTCGTCCTCGGCAACTGCTACCCGATCCACGTGCTGAACGCAATCAAGGGAGTGCAGGAGGTCTGCACGGTCTTCTGCGCGAGCGCGAACCGGGTCGGGGTCGTGGTGGCCGAAGCGGCCGGCGCCAGGGGGGTCCTCGGCGTGATCGACGGAGAACCGCCGGTCGGGGCGGAGGGCCCGGAGGACGCCGCCGAACGGACCGCCCTTCTCAGGCGGTTCGGGTACAAGCTTCCGCGCGGGGGTGAGACATCCGGGGGCGAGAGAGATATCGCGTGAACATATAATGATTAACCAATAGAATAAATCGTCAGCGAGCGACCGATTGATGGGATCCATGATCGGCCCGCTCTCCCTTGTCCTGCTCGCCTCGGCCGTGCTGACCGGTCTCCTCGCCGCGTTCGCCTGGGGCCGCCGTTCGAGCGGGCCCACCGTCCGGTACGCCGTGCATTTCTTCGTGGCGGTCACCCTCTACGTCGGGGGCTACGCGATGGAACTCAGCGCCACGAACCTCGAGCAGGTGCTGTTCTGGGTACGGGTCGAGTACCTCGGGATCGCCGCCGCCCCGGTGTTCGTCATCTGCATGGTCCTTGCGTACACGGGCCGGGACCGATACCTCACACGCCCCGTTCTCGGTGCTCTCTTCGCCGTCCCCGCGATCACCCTCGGCCTCGTTCTGACGCTCAACCCCCTCTACTATACCACGCTCGGGCTCAACACGTCCGGGTCGTTTCCCCGCTTCGCCTTCGTGCCCGGCCCCTGGTATATCGTGGCCGCATGCTTCACTCTCGGAGCGGAGGTCTTCGCCTTCGCCGTGCTCGCACAGTACCTGCGATCGGCACACCCGCCGTTCCGGGGCCAGGTAGCGGTGGCGCTGGCCGGTACGGTCATTCCCATTGCCGCGCAAGCATGCTACCTCGCGGGCCTCTCCCCGATCTCCAACCTCGACATCATCGCGCTCGCCCTCCCCGCGACCGCAATTGCGTTCGCGATCGGTGTCGTCCGGTACCGGCTCTTCGACCTCGCGCCCGTGGCCCGCTCTGCGGTCTTTGATCGTATCCCGATCGGCGTGCTCGTCTTCGACGGCCTCGGGCGCGTGGTCGAGGCGAACCCGTCTGCAACCGCGCTCATCGGCGCCGGGGGCGGTCCGCTTGTCGGCAGAACCCTCGACGAGGTGGCGCGGCTGCTCCCGTCGTTCCCCGGGCTCCTTGTCTCCGGCATCCCGGCCGAGACCGAGGTCCACGACGTCGATCGCGACCGCACCTTCGCCGTCTCGGCGGCCCCGCTCGCTGCCGGAGCGAACCAGGACGGCGGTACGGTCGTGCTGATCGGCGACATCACCGCACGCAGGCGGGCCGAGGAGGCGCTTGCGCGGCGGACTGCGGACCTCGAGGCCGCGAACCGGCGGCTCTCGCTCGTCTCCACGTTCACCCGGCACGACCTCGCCAACCACCTCGTCGTGATCCGGGGGTACCTCTGCGTGCTTCGCGAGGATCTGCACACCCCGACCGCGCCGGACCTGATCGCACGGCTGGACGAGGCCGTGGAACGGGTCGGGGTCCTCTCGGAATTCATTCGCGACTACCCCGCGATCGGCGTGCAGCCGCCGGTCTGGCTCGAGCTCAAGGCCACGGCCGAACGGGCCGCGCGCGGCATCGGTTCGGGTGACTTTGCCGTCGACAACCGCCTCCCGTCCGTCTCCGTCCTCGCCGATCCCCTGCTCGAACGGGTCTTCGCGACCCTGATCGAGAACGCGGTCCGTCACGGCGGCGCCACGAAGGCCGTGCTCGGAGCCGCGCCGGACGGCGACGACCTCGTCCTCGCCATCGAGGACGACGGCGTCGGGATCCCGTGGCCGGACAAGGAGCAGATCTTCGAGCGCGGGGTTGGCCGGAACACCGGTCTCGGGCTCTTCCTCGCCCGCGAGATCCTCGAGAGCATGGGGATGACCATCGCCGAGACGGGTGTTCCGGGCCACGGGGCCCGGTTCGAGATCCGGATTCCGGGCGGGCGGGTCCGGTACCGTCCGGAAACCGTGCGGGATGGCGCCGGGCCCGTCCTCGCCCTGCAGCGCCCCTGATCCCCCGGCAACGGCTCCGGCGGAAGCGTTATCCGATGCCGGGGAGAGGAACGGGTATGGACGCGATCGTGGTGATCGAGCGGTTCTTCGAGGCCTACGCGGCACGGTTCGCGCACGCACTCTCCGAACCGGCCGGGGTCGACGTCGAGGCGACGGCGGGCGCCTTTGCCGACTGCTTCGTCGAGGCCGGCCCGCGGGGAGTCAGCTGCGGCCGGAACGACGACACGTTCCGCGCGCAGATACCGCAGGGATACGCGTTTTACCGGCGGATCGGCATCAGGTCCATGGCCGTCACCACGCTCGCCCCGAGCCAGCTCGACGAGCGGCACTGGGGCGTGCGCGTGGGCTGGACGGCCGGGTACGACCGCGCGGGGAGAGTGGGGGGAGGTCCCGTTCGAGGTGATCTATCTCCTCCAGATGACCGGGGCGGGGCCGAAGATCTTCGCGTACATCACGGGCGACGAGGAGGGAGCGCTGCGAAGGCTGGGGCTGCTGGACGACGCCGATCAGGGAGCGCCGTCCGGAGGATAGGCGACATAGCCGGCCTTGATGCCCGGTAGAAACCCCGCTTTCCGGTAGAGCCTGTGGACCGCCGGATCGCTCCGGCCGGTCAGCAGCATCACCTTGTAG
>DUGU01000341.1 GCA_013331215.1 Methanoregulaceae archaeon | reverse complement strand
GAGTCGGAGCCGGATATACAGGACGGAGAACCTGCCTGGACGGCCGAGGGGATTCGGGACGAAGATATGGTGACTCGAGATCAGGGACAGGTCCTGCCGGACGTGAGGAAGAAGCGCACCACTTCTGTTTTCACGATGCCGTTTTACACTTCACCCGGCTAACACCGCAGAGATCGGCCCGGCCCCGACGGGAGCTGCTCGTGCGGCGGAGAACTCACGCATGGTCTCGGCAACCTCCGAGTGGGTCGGTTCCCGACTCGCACACCGCTCCGGGATTTCCATACGGGGTCTACCGCTCGCGGGCGGCCGGCCGAACGCCCTGCTCCCGGCCGACCGGCTCCTCTCCCTCGCGGCCGTGCTGCGCGATACGCCGCGGGCCGCGCCGGCCCTGTCGCTCGAGGCGTGGCGGGAGTTTCTCGACCTGCTCCGGCCGCACGGTGTGTACGCGCTCCTCGCATACCGGCTCGGCGCGTGGCCGGAGGACTGCCGGCCGCCGGCCGAGGTCATGGACTTTCTGAAGCGGCAACATCTCGTTGCGGCCGCGCCTGGATTGCCGGAGACCTCCGTTCCGCCGTGGGGCCCAGCGACCGCGACGTCGGAGGTGGCGCCATAATGGGTGGAGGCCGCAACCGTCTGCTTCGCCGGAGGATTGACTCCAGTGCTGAAGAGAGACGATTCAGGACCGGGGGTCGGAGCAACAGATATTTAAAACGCTTTTCGATATATACAGATCGGGAGGCATGATGAGGAACCAGATCGATCCCGCGATCCTGCTGGAGCATCTCCTCAGGTCCTTGGTCTCGCTCTGCTGCCGGTACAGGGTGAAAGACCTCGCACTCTTCGGGTCCGCTGCGGGCGAGGGATTCAACCCGGAGACGAGCGATATCGACATCCTCGTCGATTTCGAGGAGATGCCGCCGACGGAGCACATGCGGAGTTATTTCGGTCTTCTCGAGGCCCTCGAGGCGCTCTTCCAGCGGAGGGTCGACCTGGTGGAGCGGGCGTCGGTCCGGAACCCGTACGTCCTCGACTCGATTCTGAAGAGCAGGGTGCCCCTCTATGCCGCAGCATGACCCGAGGGCCTTTCTCCACGATGCCTCGGTAGCAAGTGCCGGGTCGGCGAGTTCACCTCCGGGATTGCCCTCGAGGACTACAGCCGTAACGCGATGATTCGGTCGGCGGTCGAGCGCCAGTTCGAGATCATCGGGGAGGCATTGAACCGACTTCACCAGTGCGATCCGGAGCTGGCGGGACGTCTCACGGACGTCTCACGGANNCTCACGGACGTCTCACGGACGTCTCGCGGATCATCGCGTTCAGAAACCGGCTGATCCACGGCTCTGCAACCGTGTCCGACGAGGTCGTCTGGGGTGTGATCGAGGGCAGCCTTCCGGTACTGGAGAACGAGGTCGCCGGGCTGCTGCGGGAGCTCGGAGGGGTCGAATCGCTCCACGGAGGGAGCAACGGCGGAGCGGAGGGCTGACACGTGTCATCGACGGCAGTGTCGCCGCCCGACCCCTCGCTCCCCGGCCGCCTCCGCGAGTTCCACGTCAGGCTGCCGCTCGCGGGCGGCCGGCCGAACGCACTCCTCGCGCTCCTGGCCGGCCGGGTCCTCTCCCTCGTCGCGCTGCTGCGCGATACGCCGCAGCCGCCGCCGGCCCTCTCGCTCGAGGCGTGGCGGGAGTTCCTCGACCTGCTCCGGCCGCACGGGGTCTATCCATTGCATGCGTACCGCCTCCGCTCATGGGCGGAGGATGGCCGGCCGCCTTTGGATGTCATGGATTTTCTGAAGCGGCAGCACCTCCTCGCGGCAGCGAGGGCGATGCGGGCGGACCGGCAGATTCAGCAGGTCATTGACGCGCTCGAGGCCGCCGGGATCCCGTCGGAGAAGGCAGTCCTGCTGCATCGGAAGAGGACGGGACCGTCGCTGTCCGAGAGGTTCGCATCGGTCGAAAATGAGAATGGACGCCACGGCCGACCGGGCGGAGCCCCTGCGCTTCGCGTCACCGGCCGCGCAGCAGGCGGTTAAACTCGACCACGGTGATACCTGCGTCCCGTATCAAGCCCCGCGCGGTCCCCTTCGCAACGGGGTCGTGATTCGGCACCACCAGGATATCTTCACCACGGCTGAGTACGATGTGGCTCCCCCGCTGCCGTGCTACAGCGAACCCCAGCTTTTTGAAGACCCCGACCATCTGTTCGCCGCTGACCGACGGAAGACGGTCGGGGGTCATACCGCTATCTCGAGGAGGGAGCTGCCCGAGCGGCCTGCTGCCGCTCTCTTCGCAATCTCCCCCGCCACCTCGAGGTAGAGTTCAATCGCTTCCTGTATGTTCGCTATCGCCTCGTCCCTGGTGTGCCCCTGTGAATGGCATCCCTTGAGGGCAGGGCAATGGACGGAGTACGTTCCGTCCTCCTCCTCTTCAAGGACGATATCGAGTTTCATGCGGATCTCAACCCAGCCTGTACATTCAATGAGGTTCTGCATATAGGTTCTGATGCAGTCCCGGGATTTCGGGCGCGGGATGGCAGACGGCATCGGCCGCCCCCATACCTTAATGCCGCTCCATCCGAACGCTCCTGTGCGGATCGTTCACCGGCTCTGCCCTCCTGCGGTGCATACGACCAGCACTGCTCCTCCGCCCGGGCATTGCCACGTCCCGGCAGCGATTCCGTGGAGAGCACAATGACGATGGCGACGATCCAAGCGAACCGACAAACGCCCGATCCGTCCCTGCCCGCGCGGCTTCGAGAGTTCCACGCGGAGCTGCCACTCGCGGGCGACTCGCCGAACGCCCTGCTCGCGCTCCCG
>DUGU01000163.1 GCA_013331215.1 Methanoregulaceae archaeon | reverse complement strand
GCTCGGGCAAGACCACGCTGATCAAACATCTGGTCGGCCTCCTGAAGCCCACCGGAGGATCGGTCACCGTGAAGGAGACCGACACGCGGAATGCTGCGATCCACGAGCTGGCCCGCACGGTCGGGCTCGTTTTCCAGAATCCCGATACGATGCTCTTCGAGGAGACTGTCGAGAGCGAGGTCGCGTTCGGCCCCACGAACCTCGGCTTGACCGACGTGCCCCGCCGGGTGACGCAGGCACTGGACGAGGTCGGGCTCGCTGCGCACCGCCATACGTACCCGCGCTCCCTCTCACGCGGCGAGCGCCAGCGCCTCGCCATCGCCTGCGTCGTCGCAACAGCCCCCGAGGTGATCGTGCTCGACGAGCCGACCACCGGGCTCGACGCGGTCGAGTCGGCGCGGGTCATGGCCCTCGCCTCGCGTCTGCGCGATGAGGGGACGACGATCGTGATGGTGACGCACAATATGCGGATCGTCGAGGACTACGCCGACCGGATCGTCTGCCTGGAGCGCGGGGTTCTCGTCGCGGACTCGGACGCGGGAGGTGAGGAGGTAATATGCCGGAGATTATGCAGTACGTCCCGGGAACCAGTCTGTTTCACGGTCTGAACCCGCTCGCGAAGCTGCTGATGGTCGCACTCGTCGCAATCCTCGCGATCACGACGAACAGCCTCCTCCCGCTTGTCCTGCTTGTGACCGCGCTCCTCCTGGCCGCGGCAGCGACACATCTTGCGAGGCCGCTGATCAGGCAGCTCCCGCTCCTCGTCTCGCTCGCGGTCTCGTTGCTCCTCCTGACGGTGCTCACGATGCAGGACGGCGAGACGATCGGCTTCCTGATTCCGCCCGCCGTCCCCATGATCGGAGGGGCGTTTCCGGTCACTACGGGCGCGATCGAGTTCGGGCTGCTCCTCTCGCTCAGGTTCTTCGCGATGCTCTTCGCGTTCCAGCTCCTGGTGATCTCGACCATGCCGCACGACCTCGTCCACGCACTGCAGCGGCTCAGAATGCCGGCCGACTATGCGCTGATCTTCCTGATTGCGCTCCGGTTCATTCCGAGCCTGCAGCTCGAAGGGCAACGAATTCGGGAAGCGCAGCTGGCGCGCGGCTACAACCCGGGGAAGGGGGTGCGGGGCGTGATCAGGACGCTCGCACCGATCGTCGTTCCGCTGGTCTCGAACTCGCTCGGCAAGGCGAACGTTCTCGGCCTGACCATCGACCTCCGCGGATACCGGGCGCCGCGCCGTGTCTCGCTTCGCGACCGGTCTTTACGGCGGGGCGATGTCGCGGCGATTGCGCTCCTGCTTGTGTCCTCCGGGCTCTACATCGTCCTCTGCCGGGCTGTTCTTCCGGCCTGAGCCCGTTCGTCGGAGGGAGTGCCTCCCACATCTTTCATTTCAGAGGGGGCGCGCCCCGACGAACGCAGCCACCTGGTCGAACCGCTCGGCAACCTCGGAGTACGACGGCGACCGATAGAGAATCAGAGGGTCGTCGGAGCCCTGGGTATAGGCTGCAATCGCATAGTGATCGATGAGTTCGCTGTCCTCGGTGATCCCGATCTCTTCAATCAGGTCGAGGTTCAGCATGTCCGGGTTCCCGGTTTGAACGTTCTGATACCTCAGCCACATCTCCGAGTGATTGAGCCTGCACCCTTATGGAGGTATCAGATCGATGCATCGCCTCGGTGGATCAGAGACCTCGAGTTATATAGCAACATACGGTTTATTGGGGCAATCCGCGCTCTCGACAACTCTCCCATCGCCGCAGAAAGCGATGCGAAGGCGTAAATCTCGGACCCTACAACAGTGTACGGGCCCGTTTGGCCCCGGTGATCGCCATGGAAACTCCATTCCCTGCCTCCCTGTTCTCCAGGGTCCGTGAAGTCCGCCCTCTCGTCCACCACATCACGAACTACGTCACCGTCAACGACTGCGCGAACATCACGCTCTCGTTGGGGGCGGCCCCCGTGATGGCCGACGCCCCTGAGGAGGTTGCCGAGATGGCCGGCATGGCTGATGCGCTGGTGCTCAATATCGGCACGCTCTCCTCGGTCCAGGTCGAGGCGATGCTCCTTGCCGGGCAGGCTGCGAACGCAGGCGGGATCCCGATCGTGCTCGACCCTGTCGGCGCCGGCGCGACCGGTTTTCGGACGGCAACGGCGCTGCGGCTCCTCGACAGGCTCGAGATCGCGGTTCTCAAGGGAAATGCAGGCGAGATCGGGACGATCGCCGGGGCCGAGGCCCAGGTACGTGGCGTGGATTCGGTCGGGCTGTCGGGCGATCCGGCCGACGTCTGCCGCCGGCTGGCGGCACGTCTCGACTGCGTCGTGGCCATGAGTGGGCCTGTCGACGTCGTCGTTGACGGAGATCGGGTCGCATTCGTAGAGAACGGCCATCCCGCGATGGCCACCATCTCGGGAACCGGGTGCATGGCCTCGTCCGTGACGGGTGCGTTTGCCGCAGTCGCCGCCGACCGGTTCGCCACCACCGTGGCCGCGCTGGCAGCATTCGGCCTCGCCGGTGAATGGGCAGCCAAACGCGCGGCAGGGCCAGGCTCGTTCCGGTCCGGGCTCTTCGACGCGCTGGCAGGGATGGAACCGGCCGCACTCGCTGCGGGGGTCAGAGTCCGGGTCGAGTGATGCCGTCTTATGCCCTATACGTGGTTACTGACGAAGTCGTTTCAGGAGGTCGGAGCCATCTCGAGTGCGCGAGGGAGGTCGTTGCCGGCGGCGCGGACGTGGTCCAGCTCCGGGAGAAGGCGCAGTCATCCAGCGAACTGCTGGCGGTTGCCGAGGCAATCCGGCCCGTTACAGCCGAATCGGGGACGCTCTTCGTCGTGAACGACCGACTCGATATCGCACTCGCGGCCGGCGCCGACGGAGTCCACCTCGGGCAGGGCGATCTCCCTGTCGCAGCCGCGAGGCGGATCGCACCACGCCCCTTCCTGATCGGAGCTTCGGTCGGGAACGCCGACGAGGCGATTCGGGCGGAGCTCGATGGCGCCGACTATGTCGCGGTCAGCCCGGTTTTTCCGACCGGTTCAAAGGCGGACGCAGGTCCCGGGCACGGGCTCGCGGCCGTTGCGGCCGTGCGCCGGGCCGTCCGGATCCCCGTGATCGGGATCGGCGGGATCGGTTCCGCGAACGCTGCCGACGTAATCCGGGCCGGGGCTGATGGCTGTGCCGTCATCTCGGCAGTGCTCGCGGAACCGGAGATGGCCGCAGCGGCTCGATCGCTGAGGGCCGTCATCGTCCGGGCGCTCGCCGATCGGAGTCCCGAATCTGCCTGAAAACCGCATCTTTCCTGCGGTTTAGGGCCGTTATCTCCACGAGGATCGACTCCTTATAGCGATTGTCCCGCGATCTCGGGGTGGGGAATGCCGTTCAGACCGATCGTCGATTCCGGCCTGGAGCGCCGCTTCGAATTTCGCAGAATGGGGATTCTGCGAAATCTGTCCTTACGGGTCCCGAATTCTGGCAGCTGCACGGGCCCGAACGATCTCGGTCGAGCGCTGGTACAGCCCTCGTGAGCCTTTTTCCGAGACCTTCTTCGCCGGCACGCCCGCGAGCGTGACTCCGTTCTCGGAAAACGACCGATTCACGACCGCGTTCGCGCCGATCGCAACATCGTCGCCGATCTCGATCGGGCCGAGGATCACCGCATTCGGGCCGATGAACGCGTTCTTCCCAATCCGGGGGGCCGCCTGCTCCTCTCCGGCCGCCGTGCCGATCGTAACGCCGGGGTGGATCCGGCAATTCTCGCCGATCCGGGCCGCGTCGTTCACGATCAATGTTCCGGGGTGGGCGATGGAGAGGCCCGGGCCGAAGACGTTCGGCGGAATGGTGTACCCGAGCCGGAGCGAGAGGCGGCGGAAGCGCCAGTAGAGAAAGTAGTAGAATGGGCGGAAGACGAGAGATTGGCGGCAGTTCTGCCAGTATTCGACCCGTCGGAGGAGGCGCTCGAACCGCCAGACGTCGTGCGAGAAATATTTCGGCCACCAGGAGCGGATATTCAGGGCGACGCGGTCGGTCTCGAGGTAGAACCGGTAGTCCTCTTTCGACCCGATCACGCGTATAATCTCGGAACGGTGTCGGATAAGGATATCGAACCGTTTGAAGCGCCTCGCTCGATCACGGAACCGTCTCCGTTCGCGGACACGCTCTCCTGCTGCGGGCGCGACTCCCATCCTTACACCTTTCCGTTGGAAGGATCGCGTGTCGTACTGAATAAGGTGAAAACTCCCCTGGCTCCGCACCCTTCCCGTAGATCCGCGCGACGAGGTGCCCTTCGAATGCAACATAGCCTCGAACGGGGGGCTGATAAACCGTATGATGCTATATGAGTGGGTGGTGGCGATCGGGTTTGCTCTACCCTCTGCTGGGCCCCTCCGTTCGATCGGCGCGACCCCGATTCCGGCGCGAATACGATACCCATCGGTCGGCATTACGGCGCGGGGCGGCGACGGTTATTCTGCGAAGTCTTCTTCCGAGAACGGCACACAGAATTATGTGTGGAGGATCCGACACTGGAGGGCTGGATCGACCGGTATGTCGAATTCCTACGCATGCGCCACTACTCCGAACGGACGATCGCGACCTATCGCCGGTCGCTTCGGTCACTTGCGGCCGGACTCGCCGCGCGCGCCGGGCCGGGGAGGAACGTGGTGCCGGCCGATGTCACGACGGGCGCGCTCTACGACCATCTCGCGGCCGTCTCGGAGGAACGCCGCCTCTCGCCGCGGACGCTGAACCGCATCGTCTGCTCGTACTCCTCGTTCTTCCGCTATCTCGTCGCGCAGGGCGCGGTCGATGCGAACCCGGTCGACAGGATCGAGCGACCGAAGGTCGGCCGGACCGGCGTGAAGTGCCTCAAGCACGGGCAGGTCTCGCGCCTCCTGCGCTCGATCGAGGACCCGCGTGAACGACTGATCGTCCGTCTCATCTACGCGACCGGCGTCCGCGTCTCCGAGCTCTGCGCCATGCGGATCGAGGCGGTCGATCTCGATGACGGCGTGATTCGCGTCACGGGGAAGGGCAACAAGGAGCGAATCGTTTTCCTTGACGACGCGACCGCGGACGCGATCGACGAGTTCCTCGACGGCCGCACCTCCGGCCCACTCTTCGTCGGGTACGGCGGCCGGCCGATATCGACGCGGACGGTCCAGCTCCTCTTTCGGAGATGCGCCCCCGAGGGCGTGACGCCGCACANNCACGATCCGGCACAGCTACGCGAGCGAGCTCTACCGCCGGAGCCGGAACCTCCGCGTCGTGCAGGAGAACCTCGGGCACACCTCGATCAAGACGACCGAGGTCTACCTGCACACGGACCTCGAGGAGCGGCGCGAGGTCTATCGGCGCCACTTCCCTCTCGCGGCCGACAACGATGCGGGGCAGTAACCCCCGGCGGAGGGCGGACACTTCTCACAGTTCGATCCGGGTCGAGACGCCGTGCATTACGTCGGCCGGCAGGCGGTAAAACTGGACGAAGGTCGGGGCGAGCCGTTTGATCAGGGCAAAGACACGCCAGGCGAGCCGGTCGGTCACGATCTCTTC